>JBGPAN010000177.1:0-7760 GCA_041480785.1 Bacteroidota bacterium
ATGGACTCCAGCGCGAGCATCTCTCCTCTAATCCTGTCAAGCGGGATCTCGACGACGCCGATCTCGTCCAGGAACACCGACAGTTGCTGACGCAACGGATCGTTGATTTCCCCAACAACGTACGCCGATTTTGGAGCTGATGAAGCAGCAGGCGCAACCGGAGCCGCCTGTACCACGGCCGGTGTTCCACCCGCCTTCGGAGGAGGCTTTAGCGTTCGGACACCGCTGGTGGGCTGAGTCTGGGTCACCACAGGCTGCTCTTGAACTTGCGGAGTCTCAGCAGGCACAGGTTCAGCAGCCAGTTCAGGAGATGCCTTCAGTTTCTCAAAGAGCTCCTTGATACTCGACAGAGTCAGATATGCAGAAGCCTGATAAAAGGATCCGCCATTGGCGTCGCCGATGATCCTGTTCTTGTACGGAACTCCAATCGGTCCGACCAGCTCGAGCGATTCAAGGCATGCTTTGCGCCACGCGAGGTACCTGTCCTGCATTCGCGCATTATATCCCGAAAAATCGAAGCCGCCTAATGGTGTCAGCTTCGATCCTTCTTCCACGAGTCTTTCAAATCTTTGCAGCAGGTTTTCAGACATATCCGGCGCTTAATCGCGGTGCTGGGATTTACTCAATAGAGCATATCAAAACGCTGTTCGTGGTATTCGGCCAAGTAATGTTACTGTCAGAACGAAAGTCCTGACAGCACGCTGGGACGCCGGTCAGCGCATCATGACCGTTCTACTTCGCTTTCTACAGAAGTCAGCAGGGTTTCGAAGACCTCAATCGCCCGCCACTCACGTTCCCCCATCCTGTAATTGAAGCCCTGAAGATATTCCGTCGCTTCTGGCGGCGTCAATCCTATCCGCCGCGCATGCGTTTGACTTATCCTCTCAAACTCCACTTCCCCCTTCACAAGCGCATTCTGTATGAGCGACGCAAGCTCATCTCTAGATTCCCGCGGTAGCGCTTCTCTCACAGCCCACACCGCGAACACGAACGGCAGCTTCTGCCAATCGTACCACTCCGTCGCCATGTCGTAGACAAGTTCGAACTTCTCCAGCCCGATCTTCTGGTGCCTGAGCGCTTCGTCCCCAATCAGAAGAACTGCGTCGAAGCCCTCGTAGTCATTGACACCCGAATGCAGTCGCTTCAGTTCGGCCTTCACGCCGTATTTCTTTTCAAGCAAGACCCGAAGCAGCCTGACGGAGGTGGCAGTGTCATCGATGATGCCAATGACCTTATTGTTCAACTCCTGCCAGCCGTGGTTGCTGAACAGCATAACGCTTTTCACCTGATCACGGGTTGCGATACAATACGGCAGCGGGGTGAGAATGTCCTTCTGGCTCAGATAATCCGCCAGGGAGAACAATCCTGCATCCATTTGATTATTGCGCGAGAGAACTCCCATACGCCGGGGGGAAACCGGGAGTATTTTGAATTGACGCTTTTCAAAGTGGTAATAGAACGGAACTGAATTGAGATAGGGAATCTTGCCCACAACATCCGGGGAAAACACATTCAACGGGTTGTAGAAGACGTCCCGCTCAACCGGGATCTTGCCAGCATCACGAATGATCTTGATGATCTTTTCTTTCGTCAACTGCATCGGGGCGATCGCTCCCGCATCGTGAGCAATCTTTTCGCCGCCGACCGTTCCATCCAGGTCATCCGCCCCAAAATTCAGAGCAACGGAGGCAACCTCTTCGGTCAGCATCACCCAGTATGCCTTGATGTGCGGAAAATTGTCGAGCATCAATCGGGAGACAGCGATCATCTTCAGGTCATCAATCGCCGATGTGAACTGGTACGTCGGCTTGATGCCAGTGTCACCAGGTTGAAACGCGAGCGGTATGAAGGTGAGGAATCCGCGGGTTTCATCCTGCAGTGCGCGCAACTTCAGAAGGTGATCGACGCGTTCCTCGAGAGTTTCGATGTGGCCGTAGAGGATTGTGCTGTTCGTCGGTATTCCCATACGATGCGCTGCCCGATGGATGTCCAGCCACACTTTCGCGCCAATCTTGGAACTGAAGAGCCGCTTCCTAACACGCTCTGAGAACACCTCCGCGCCGCCACCCGGCATTGTGCGCATGCCTGCTTCTTTCAGCTGCCTCAGCACCTCATCGATGGGGAATTTGAACTTCTTATGGAAGAAGTCGATCTCCACCGCTGTGAATGCTTTGATGTCCACGTTCGGGAACCGCTGCATGATTTGCCGGAGCATCTCGAGATAGTAGTCCCACTTCCAATCAGGATGCAGCCCGCCGGTGATGTGCACTTCATGAATATCCGGAGTGAGCTTGTGCAGAATCTCGTGGATGGTCATCTCGTACGCGTCAGGCCGCCCCGCTTTCGTCGCAAAATCACAGAACTTGCAGGCAAGTACGCAGATGTTCGTCGGCTCGATCTTCTGGTTCAGCGCAAAGTAGACCGCGTCACCGCTTCGTTCCTTCTGAACGAAATGAGCCATTTTCCCAAGGGAGATGACATCGGTCGTCCTGAACATCGTCAGTCCGTCTTCAAGGTCGAGCCTATCGCCACGTTGAACCTTTTCCCAGATCGGAACCAGGTTCGTGTCCAAAAAATGTATCGTCTGTCCCATTCTTCCTTACCTTACCTCCAATACTCTGTCCAGCGGGTGTCAACTTTTCTGACGATCTCCTCCGGCATCTTCAGTGCTTCGGGATACCCTGATTTCCAGGTCGCATCGATCCCCATCACACCTTTATAGATCGGACAAACGCCGATCAGGCTCTGCTCGGAGAATATGACATCCCGTTCGCAGTCGAATCTCGTAAAAACGCCCCAGATCGCATTCTCCCGATCGCGTATATCAACATCCTCACTCACGGCAGCGATCATTTTAAGATGCTGAAGATCTTTGCGCTTAACCAGTTTCTCAACTACTGTGCACCCTTTTCCCCCGACCTTCACAAGCAACAAGCAATTGTCCCACACAAACGCATCGAGGATTCTTCGATCGATGGCGCGTATGTCGGACACTCGTGCACGGGAAGCTGATTTCGACTTTGGTTTCGCCTCGCTCTCGGGACGATGCTTTCGGGTGGCATCGAGAATCATCTTACTCCCAAGCTCCATCCTGAAGCTAGTGAAATCAAGCGTATCGAGCGGGACCCTGGGAAGCAGAACGTAGTCAAAGTGGGGATCGAAATTCTGACTGATCTCTTTCAAAACGGCATCCCAATCCCGGACGTCAACGCCTGCTGAGACCAGCACCAAGCATTTCGTCAGGGAAAGCTGCCCGGTCCCCAACAAACCCAGCGCTGCTTTCATCGCTTCTTTCTTATATCTCGCATTGACCGACACAACCAGGAGATTGTGGAAGCCCGACTCATAGTATGCCCAAACATCCCGGATTTCCGTGTGCAGCATACGAGCGAGAGGGCCAAGGATTTCCTGCGTCGCATCACCGAGGAACTTGTCTTCCATCGGTGGTATTCCTACAACAGTTGCCGGATACACCGGGTTCCGGCGATGCGTCATGGCCGTCAGTCGAAACACGGGAAATTCCGCAGAGTGTGAGTAGTGACCAAAGTGATCCCCGAACGGCCCTTCACGTTTTCGTTCCTTCTGGTGAACGATGCCTTCGAGAATAAACTCCGCATTTGCCGGCACCTGGATCGGAATGCTCTTTCCACGAGTCATGCTGATCGAAGCACCGCGCAAAAATGCCGCGAACGCCACTTCATCCATTCCTTCCGGAAGCGCCGCAACGGAAGCAAGCAACAAAGCAGGATCAGTCCCTAACGCAACCGCAAGGGGAAGATCTTTGTTAAGCTGTTCTGCGCGATGATAATGGAACCCACCCCCTTTTTGAATCTGCCAGTGCATTCCGGTCGTTTTTGCATCGTACACATGCATCCGGTAGATGCCGACATTACGTTTGGCATCGACTGGGTCGTATGTGAAGACCTGGCCGAGAGTCAGAAATCGGCCGCCATCTCCCGGCCAGCAGGTTTGGATCGGCAAAGCATCCAGATCTGGCTCAATGACTACCCGCTGTGAATCTGCGAACGCAACTCTTCTCCCCCGGGAGGCCAGAACTCTGAAAACCATCTTCCGTTGCCGCCAGAGTGTTCCAACGCGCGGCGGGGTCAACGACTCGGCAAAGTTGATCAACCCTTTTCCGATTTCTCCCGGATGCCTGCCGAGAGCGTGCTCGATCCGTTTCTCGCTCCCGTAGACATTGATCGCAAGTGGGAATTTCGATCCTCTGACATTCTCGAAAAGTATGGCCGGCTTGTTTTCGCGAAGCGCTCGAACCGCGATCTCGGTCACCTCGAGGTACGGATCAACTTCGACGCTGATCCTTCGAAGTTCGCCGATCGACTCCAGGTAACGAAGGAAATCACTAAGAGAGGGGAAATTCATACAGGTTCATTTCTCATGACGACGGTTTACTCAAGCTCCTCGGCTCTCCATCCCTTTGACTGCCGGATGCCAACAACACCAAGAACCCTCCCAACAAACGCCTGGACAAACTCATCGACCGACTTCGGCAGGTAGTACATCGGAGGCGAAATAGGCATGATAATCGCACCAGCGCGCGACAACGTTACACATTGCTCAAGGGAGATTGTTGACAGCGGTGTCTCCCGAACACACACCACAAGCTTGAACCGCTCTTTCAGGGCAACCTGAGCTGTGCGGGTAATCAATGTATCGCCGATGCCCGAGGCAATCTTCCCAAGCGTGGATGTCGAGCAAGGGAGAATGACGACGGCATCAATTTCATTTGACCCGGAGGCAATCGGCGCCGTGAGATCATCATCGGAAAACTCTTTCTTGACATCCGGCAGCAGGTCCTTGACACTGATGCCGAGCTCGTCTTTCAACAGCACTTTGCCCCATTTGCTCACGACCAGGAACTTCTCCGCATCGCATTGTTTGATGAACTGCCGGGCATAGATCGCGCCAGACGATCCCGTTATGGCAATGACGATTCTCAAGGGAAACAGACTCCAACGACGATCATACCCAGAATCACGAACCCAAGGACAGCGTTGATCTTGAAGAATGCCATCTCGACATCTTCCGCCTTTTTGTTCTCAAGAAAGAGCAGGAAGCCTGAGAGAAGCAAAAGCGGAAGCGCCGCAAGTGCTCTGATATAGAGGATGAACAACAGCGCCAACGCGATGAACGATAGAAAATGAAGGCCCGCAGAAATTCTCAACGCGTTCCTTCTCCCATAACGGGACGTAAACGAATACAGCTGCTCCTGACGGTCGAACAGTTCGTCGAGAGTTGAATAGATGATATCGAACCCTGTGACCCAGCATAACGTGAAAAGCGAAAGCAACGCGCCGGGAAGGAGATTCGTCAGCGACTGTTGAACAGCAAACCATCCGCCCAGAGGACCCATCGCAAGTCCAAGCCCGACGCCGAAATGCGCGAATGCCGTAAACCTCTTCATGTACGGGTAGACTGTGAAAACGACGAGTGGCAGTGGTGACATCATCAGGCAAAAAGGCGAGATGAGTGCCGCGGCTCCCAGGTAAAGGGCGACGCCAATCAAGAGAACGAGCCCCCCTTCAAAGACATTCATACGACCGCTCGGTATCTCCCGAACTGCCGTACGCGGGTTGCGCTTGTCGATTTCCCTGTCGATCAAACGGTTGAGCGCCAACGCTGCTGTCCGGGCCCCGGTGGCTGCAGCCAGAACCAAACCCATGAGTACCAACGTTGGAGGTTCTTTTGCTGCGAGAAAAACACCGCTATAGATGAGCGGAAGAGAAAAGAGTGTATGTTCGATTTTGACGAACTGGAGGAACTTCTGAAGTTGCTGCAACGAACTACCTTGCATGATTGGCGGATTTTTTTTCAATATAGAAGATTTTGTTTCGCCAATCAAGAAATGAGGAGCACCCCCGAAAAAGCGAATGCCATCGAAATCGATGGCATTTGGTGGTTCCGAACCGTTGTGGACGCTCACTTGATGAGACTTCCGCTCTCGAGATCGCCATTCACTGTCAACACTTCGAGCTTGCCGGTGCTGTCGCTCGCAGCAAGGAGCATCCCATTCGATTCCTGCCCCATCAGCTTCGCCGGCTGGAGGTTTGCGACTACAGCTATCCGTTTGCCGACGAGATCTTCCGGTTTGTAGTGCTGAGCAATGCCAGCGACGATCTGACGGCGTTCTGGGCCTATCTCAACCTGAATCTTGAGCAACTTGTCGGATTTCGGCACGCGCTCTACACTGACCACGAGCGCGAGTCTCAGCTCGACCTTCTTGAAATCGTCGACCGATATCTTTGGCTTCGCCTCGATCGCGGGCTTGGGCTGCTCAGGAGCAACCGGACTGTTTAATGCCTGGATGATGTCGTCGATTTGTTTGTCCTCGATTTTCGTTACGAGAATTTCTGCTTTATTGAGCGGATATCCGGTCTGCATCTTCAACTCGCCCGCGCTGTCCCACCCTGCTGCTCCCGGCGAACCTTCGAGATTGAGCGTTGTCCAGATTTTCTGGGCCATGACAGGGACAACAGGTTCCATCAGAATGGCGAGTGAACGCACGACCTGCAGACAGATGTTGAGCGTCATCGCGCATTGTTCCAGGTTGGATTTTGACGTCTTCCAGGGTTGGCCGTCATTGAAATATTTGTTCGCAGCCCTGGCGACGTTCATGGACTCGATCACAGCCTCGCGAAACTTGTAGCGCTCGTAGAGATTGCCAATCTTCTCCGGCGCGCCCGCGAGCAAGGCTATCATCTCCTTTTCGAGCGGGCCGATCGGCCCGGCAGGCGGTACGACTCCCTTGAATGTCTTCTCCGTAAAGGCGAGTGTCCGGTTCACAAAATTCCCGAGAATGTCGGCAAGCTCATTGTTTGTTCTCGCCTGGTAATCCTTGAGATAGAAATCGCTGTCTCTCGACTCCGGCAGATTGATGGCCAGGGTGTAGCGGAGAGAATCGGCCGAGAAGTGCTTGAGGAAATCCTGAAGGTCGATTCCCCAGCCCCGGCTCTTCGAAAACTTCTGGCCTTCAAAATTCAGAAACTCATTCGCCGGCACGTTTTCGGGCAAAACATATTGTTCTCTGCCGGCGTCGTTCCATGCCATCAGCATCGAGGGAAAGACGATACAGTGGAAGACCACGTTGTCTTTTCCGATGAACGCTACGTACTTCGTGTCCGCTCCGAGCCAATAGTCTTTCCACTTGTCCGGGTTCCCTATCCCGGCAGCCCACTCCTTGGCTGAAGAAATGTATCCAAGCACAGCATCAAACCAGACATACAGGACTTTTGATTCATATCCAGGAACCGGCACAGGGACACCCCAGCTCAGGTCACGTGTCACCGCCCTATCTTGCAGTCCTTCCTTGAACCAACTCTCACAATACCGCAGGACATTGTCCTTCCAACCGTCCCGCGCCGATCGCTCCTTCACATACGCTTCCAGGCGGGGTTGAAAGTCGCCCAGTGGAAAATACCAATGCGACGTGGTGCGAACGACGGGGGTTGTCCCACACAATTTGCATTTCGGGTCGATGAGCTCAGACTGATTCAGCCAAGTGCCGCAACTCTCACACTGGTCGCCACGCGCCTGGGTGTATTTGCAGCTCGGGCATGTCCCTTCAACGTAACGATCTGCAAGGAACATCTTGTCCTTCTCGCAGTACAACTGCTGTTCCTGTTTCTCACGAAGAATGCCCCTGCGATGGAATTCAGCAAAGAACTCCTGTGACGTCTTGTGATGAAGAGGCAAAGAAGTCCTGGAATAATTGTCAAAACTCATCCCAATGTTCCTGAAAG
>JBGPAN010000178.1:0-7734 GCA_041480785.1 Bacteroidota bacterium
AACTCCGTCAGTAATCTCACACCAACGCCCGAAGCTCCTTTAAATGTGTAGTCGCCGTTCTCCTCAAGCATCGCAGTGCCCGCGATGTCGAGGTGAACCCATTTGTAGTTTCCGATGAACCGCTTCAGGAACAATCCACCCGTAATCGAGCCGGCCCATCTCCCGCCTGTGTTCTTGACATCGGCAATATCGCTTTTGATCTGCTTCTCGTACTCGTCGAACAGGGGAAGCTGCCATACGCGTTCATACGTCGTGTCCCCGGCGCTCTTAAGCTTTTTCATGAGGCCCGGATCGTTGCCCATCATTCCAGTGGCGTGATGACCCAGAGCCACGACCACTGCTCCAGTCAGGGTCGCCAGGTCAATGACGGCTTGTGGTTTGAATGTTTCAGCGTACCCCAGAGCATCGGCGAGGATGAGCCGTCCTTCGGCGTCTGTATTGTCCACTTCGGAAGTCTTGCCGTTGTAGTGGCGAAGTATGTCTCCCGGGCGAATCGCATTGCCGCTCGGCAGATTCTCCACAGCCGGGATGAGACCGACGATATGAACTGGAAGCTTCAAGCGTGCGACTGCCTCGAAAGTTCCAATCACTGCTGCGGCACCTGACATGTCCATCTTCATCTCCGCCATACCCGCGGATGGCTTGATCGATATCCCGCCGCTGTCAAAGGTCACTCCTTTGCCCACAAGCACCACGGGGCGTTTGGACGCCGGACCATATTCAAGGATGATAAACCGGGGCGGATGAGCGCTTCCACGACTGACGCCGAGAACGCCTCCCATCGCAAGATCGTTGATCTCCTGCTCGTCGAGGATTGTCGCACGATATCCTGATCGCTCAGCAGACTGGCGTGCAGCATCTGCCAACGTTTGGGGATAAATCTCGTTGCCAGGGGCATTCCCCAGATTTCGGGCAAGGGCGGTCGCTTCTGAGATGATGCGGGCCTTGTTCACTGAAGCCATGCCTTCTTTCAGTTTTGTCCGACCCTCTGAAACAATGGAGAGGGATTCCACATTTCCCGCATGTTCATCCTTCTTGGAAACATATTTATCGAATTTGTAGAGAGAGAGCAGTGCCCCTTCGGTTAACGCATGCACTGTTTGTTCGAATGGACGGACCGTTCCCGGGACGAAGATCGCCAACGTCTTGGCCCTAAATGACCTCGCCCGCTTAGCGGCAGCCGCTGCGGCTCGTCGATATCGTTCCAACGAAGTCTTCTTGCGTTCCCCAAGGCCGACCACGAGATAGCGACGGGTGTGCGCCCCTCGCTGGGCATAAACGACGCAGGATTCGTTTTCTTTGCCTTTGAAGTCTCCGATCTCTGCCGCCGTTATGCGTACGGCCATCTTCCGCGCAAGCGCCTGGATCTCCTTTGGAAATGTCGTTTCGTCCTGGTGGACAAAAACGACGATGACATCAGCAGAGTATTCTTTCAAGGATGACGATTGAAAACTAACGTTCATGGCATCTCCTTTAGACGAGATAGGCTTTCGAGCGTTCCACGACTTGTTTGATGACGGCCTCGAGCTGCCGCGCGTTCGTTCGCGCTCCTGCGGCATTCTTGTGGCCGTTTCCTCCGAATTCCTGTGCAAGCTTGTTTACGGCAATGTCGCCACGTGAGCGAAAGCTGATCTTGACTCCTTCGGTGAGTTCCGTAAACATCAGTCCCACCTGCACGCCGGCGATGGAAAGCGTATGCGTGACAAAATTCTCCGTGTCTTCTTCTGTTGTCGCTGTTTTGTCAAACATGGCCCTCGTCACGAAAACAGAAGCAACCCTCCCTTCGTGAGCCAGCTGCAGCGTGGAGAGGACATTCCCGAGCAGCTGAAGGCGCTTAGCGCTCCCTTGTTCATACGTTTCATGATAGATCTGCACTGGATCCGCACCCCGTTCTATCAGTCCGGCCACCACGCGGTGAAGAGCAGCATCGGTCTTGGGAAATCTGAAGGATCCTGTGTCCGTCATGATTGCCGCGTAAAGGGCCGTAGCGATCTCCTTCGAGACGCTGCCTGGATCACAGTGGAGAAACAGGTTGAAGAGAATCTCGCCTGTCGCGGCAGCCTCTTCGTCAACAACATAGAGGTCGGCAAATGGTTGTCGCTCAAGATGGTGGTCGATGCAGATCTTCGATGCTTTGCTCTGCAAGACAAACGGATGAAGGCTCTGAAGTCGTTCGGACTGGTTGACATCGAGAATGACGATAACCTCTGCGTTCACTATGAGGTCGGCGTGTCGTTCAGGGACGAATTGTGAGATTGTTCTTTCGGGATCGAGGAAGAGACAGTTCGAAGGGGTGGCACTATGGTTGAGGACGGTGACATCCTTGCCGCGTGATCTCAGAAAAGAGGCGAGGGCAATTTCGCTTCCAATGGCGTCAGGATCCGGATTGACATGGGTCGAGAGCACGAATCGTTGCCTGTGCTCAAAGATCTCGCGGCATGCATCGAATTCTTTTCTCATTATTGACCTCGCTGTGTCTCATAACAAAAAAGGTGTGACCGAACTTCGAGCCACACCTTTTCACACTTCGTTGCCAGAACTATTGAACGACCCACGTTTCTCCGGAATTCAGGAGTTTCTTGATATCGCCGACGCCCCGTTTTTCCTTTGCAAACGCGATTTGATTCTCTATTTCAGTTTCATAGACCGGTCTGTCGATTGCAAGGAAGATCCCGACGGGGCGGGGGAGATGCGGTTTGTAAGTCATGTCTGCAAGAATGAACGCAAGAGTGGTGTCTTTTTCGTTGTGAACGAGGAGGTCGTTTACGGAATACTTCCCATCCTTCAAAGAGACAACCTCCAGGGTAAAGCCATTCAGCCGGATTCCCTTGTCTTTCTCCTTACCGAACACCAGCGGTTTACCGTGTTCGATGACGACAACATTGTCGTCTTTCGATTCCTTCTCCGTGAACTGGAAGAAGGCTCCATCATTGAATACATTACAATTTTGATAGATCTCTACAAAAGAGGTCCCTTTGTGGGCTGCAGCCCGCTTGATGATACTTTGCATGTGTTTCGGATCGCGATCAAGCGTTCGTGCAACAAATGTCGCGCTTGCACCTAGCGCCAGGGAGGCAGGGTTGAACGGATAGTCGAGCGATCCGTATGGGGTTGACTTCGTGATTTTTCCCATCTCTGACGTCGGTGAATACTGGCCCTTCGTCAGCCCGTAGATCTGGTTGTTGAACAGGAGCACGTTGAGATCGAGATTCCGTCGCATGAGGTGGATGAAATGGTTCCCACCGATGCTCATGCCGTCGCCATCTCCCGTGACCACCCAAACTGATAAGTCGGGCCGAGCAATCTTTAGGCCGGTCGCTATCACCGTTGCGCGACCGTGGATTCCGTGAAAACCGTAGGCGCTCATGTAATACGGAAACCGGCTTGAGCAACCGATACCAGAAACAAAGACCAATTTGTGTTTTGGAATGCCAAGATCGGGCATCACACGTTGGGTTTGAGCAAGAATCGAATAGTCACCGCATCCCGGGCACCACCTGACATCCTGATCGCTCTGAAAATCCCTGGCAGCATACTTCGGAATTTCTGTGGGGGAATTGTTCTTCATGATTTCATCAACAAGCGTGTTCATTTCTTTCCTTTCAGAATTTCCTCAATTTCTGTCTCCAGCTCGACCGACCTGAAGGGGAGACCGCGGACTTTGTTGAACCCCGTCGCGGGGACAAGATATTTTGCACGGAGAACCTTCACGAGCTGGCCAAGGTTGATCTCTGGAACCAGGATGTGATTGAACTTGGAGAGCACCTCTCCGAGATTCTTCGGCAGTGGGTTGAGGTAGCGCAAATGAAGGTGTGATACGGAATGACCTTTCTCGCGTTGACGGGTCACTGCGGTCCTGATTGCTCCATACGTGCCGCCCCAGCCGACGACGAGGACGTCCCCTTGGGGATCCCCATCGACCTGTACAAGAGGTATGTCATTGGCAATGCGCTCGATTTTTTCTGTGCGGAGGTGATTCATCAAATCGTGGTTCTCCGGATCATAGCTCACATTTCCGGTGATGTTCTCTTTCTCGAGTCCGCCAATGCGATGCTCAAGGCCTGGGGTTCCCGGAATCGCCCATGGGCGAGAGAGCGTCTTCTCGTCGCGGGCGTACGGTTGGAAGCCTTCAGGATTTGTGACGAACGGGTGCGAGATGTCGGGCAGACTGTCAAAGTCAGGTATGAGCCACGGTTCGGAGCCATTTCCGAGATAGCCGTCAGTGAGCAACATGACCGGGGTCATGTACTTCAACGCGATGCGCGACGCTTCGAAGGCCGTATCGAAACAATCAGACGGGGTGGATGCAGCTATCACCGGAATGGGTGCTTCGCCGTTGCGTCCATACAAGGCCTGAAGCAAATCGGATTGTTCCGTCTTTGTGGGAAGTCCGGTGCTCGGTCCGCCGCGTTGAACATTGACGATCACCAGCGGCAATTCCACCATGACGGCAAGACCGATCGCCTCTGTCTTCAATGCGACGCCCGGACCGCTCGTCGTTGTTGTTCCCAGCGCGCCTCCAAACGATGCCCCGATGGCAGAACATATGCCCGCGATCTCATCTTCGGCCTGAAATGTCTTTACGCCATGACTCTTGTACATCGACAGTTCATGGAGAATATCACTCGCAGGAGTGATCGGATATGTTCCGAGGAAGAGGTCTAGCCGCGCCTTCTTTGCGGCTGTCATCAAACCCCATGCAACAGCCTGATTGCCGGTGATATTGCGGTAGCGCCCTGGAGCGAGCTTTGCCGGTCCAACTTCATAGCGAACAGAAAATATTTCGGTCGTTTCGCTATAATTCCATCCAGCCTTCAAAACTCTGATGTTGGCTTCAAGAATGTCGGGCTTATTTTTGAACTTACCCTTCAACCATTCGATGGTTGTTTCGAGCGGACGGTTGTACATCCAGTACATCATGCCGAGAGCAAAGAAGTTCTTCGAGCGATCGACGAGCTTGTTGGTCATTGCCAAGTCTTGTAGCGCAAGAGCCGTAAGTCTGCTGATGTCTACTTCGAAGAGCTGGTATTTGCCGAGCGAACCATCGACAAGAGGACTTTGAGAATATCCGGCAAGTTTCAGATTCTTGTCATTGAACCCGTCGGTGTTGACGATGATCGAACCGCCGTCAACCAGGCTGCTGAGGTTGACTTTCAACGCCGCGGCGTTCATGGCGACCAGGACATCGCAGTGGTCCCCGGGAGTATTGATCTCCATGCTTCCGAAGTGAATCTGAAATCCGCTCACTCCAAAGAGCGTACCCGCCGGCGCGCGGATTTCCGCCGGATAATCCGGTAAGGTGCTGAGGTCATTTCCGAGAATCGCGGTCGTGTTGGTAAACTGCGTTCCGGTCAGCTGCATGCCATCGCCCGAATCACCAGCGAATCGAATCGTTACTTCATCAAGGTTTTCAGTCGTCTTCTGAGACATAGAGAAGCGTTTTCCTCAAGATGTTGCTACGTTTGCGCATCAATTATCTAGCCAAAATCGGCAATTTTCTCATTTTTTGCAACAAGAAAGACGTTGATCATACTCCATTCACAACATAGAGAACAAAAAAGCCCACCGCGAAGTTCTCTGGCGGGGGGCTTCCTACCACGTAGTCTCTTCTGCAGACGCTATTCTCTGACAACCCAGACTTTGACTTTTCCGACGACTCCGCCCGGAAGTTTCACATCGACGGTGTAGATGCCGAGTGCCTTGATGGAGTCCTCAATATCAATCACACGTTTGTCCACCGTCAGTCCCTTTTCCTTGAGAGAGTCGGCAATCATCTGGGAGGTGACCGAACCGAAGAGCTTGTCTTCTTCGCCGACCTTCATCTGAATCGTAATGGAGACTTTTTCGAGTTCGGCGGCCAGCTTTTCGGAGGAGAGCTTCTCCTTTTCCAGGTGACGCGAGTGCTGCTTCTTTTCCTCCTCGAGCTGGCGGATGCTGCTTGCGGTTGCTTCAAAAGCGATGTTCCGAGGGATCAGGTAGTTCCTCGCATAGCCGTCTTTCACGTCGACGACGTCGCCAACGTGGCCGAGTTGCGGGAAATCCTGTCGCAAAATCAGTTTCATGTTCAAACTCCTTCGATCGAATGGACACTCATACGGTTCTTGGTTATTTCACTGCATCCGAGACAAACGGGAGCAGTGCGAGGTGGCGTGCGCGCTTGATCGCGGTGACAAGCATTCGTTGATGCTTTGCGCATGTGCCCGTGATTCTCTTGGGAATGATCCGGCCTTGTTCCGAAACGAATCGCTGGAGTTTCTTCTCCGCCTTGTAATCAACATAATCCTCTTTGTTGTCGCAGAAGCGGCATGTTCGTCTCTTTCGTACCTGACCCGCTGCGCCTCGTTGTGATGAAGTGCCCCGTGGTCCTTGTCGATTTGATGATGGTCTGTTGTATGGCATTGTCGTATTCCTTCGCTAAGATTTCCTCGATGTAATGTGAATTCGCCTTGCTCTCTTGAGCCTCAAGCCGTTGCTGCGGGGGCGCTTTGTGCGGGAGGCGCTTCTGCAATTGGTGCAGGTTTGGCAGCCTCTTCCGGTTTTGTCTCGGTTACCGGTTGTTCAGCAGCCAGGAGGGCGGCTGCTGTACGAGCTTTGAGTGCCCGCTTGTCCAGCACCAGAGTGAGGTAGCGGAGGATATTCTCATCGAGGGAATAGTGGCGCTCGAGTTTGGCAACAATATTGCCTCCAGCGCCAAATTCGATCACAACATAAAAGCCGTTGTTCTTTTTCTTGATGGTGTAAGTGAACCGTTTGCGACCCCATTTGACGAGTTCTCGGATCTCTCCGCCGTTCTTCACGATGAGATCTTTGACTTTCTCGATGACGGCATCGATCTGATGGTCATCAAGAGAGGCGTTGACGATGAAGGTCGTTTCGTAGACCCTATTTGCAGCAGGCATGGAAATTGTTCCCTTTGGACTGTGATGATGAGTAGGCCCCAGCGCACATTTGGCTGGAGCAGGGCTTAGTGATCAAGTGTATCGTTTTCTGAAGCTGTTTTCGTGTTAAAAACATTCATTGCCTTCGTAATCCCGTCAGTCAGAGCGCACAAGCATGCATCTTTTGCCTGAGGAATCATTTCGTTGACCATAAGCAACTCCTCGGCTGTAAACCGGGCGAGCACAAAATCGGCCATCTGATTCTTGTCTGTAGGCATCGTCGAGGAAGCAATGCCGCAACGGAGCCTGGGAAATTCCTCTGATTGCAGATGATAGATGATCGAGTACAGTCCGTTGTGTCCACCATCGCTCCCCCGAAGCCGCAGTCGAAGTTGTCCAAGGGGAAGCTGAAAATCGTCGCACACAACGAGGAGATCTTCGTTTCTCGCATCGAACTGGTCTCGTATCTCCATCACCGCCAGGCCGCTTTCGTTCATGAACGTCAGCGGCTTCACGAGTACCAGTAGCAAATCACGAAAGCTTCCCTGAGCGATCAGGAACTCGCCTCGTCCAGGTTTGAATTGCATGCGCAGTTCCTGAGCAAGACGATCGACCACTTCGAAACCGATGTTATGCCTTGTACCGGTATATCTTTTCTCGGGATTGCCGAGACCGATGACAAAGAACATGAGAATGGATGTCCAGGGTGACTATTTCTTCTCAGGAGCAGCTTTCTTCTCGGGAGCAGCTTTGCCGGCGGCCGGTTCTTTTTTGCCAGCAGTCCCTTCTTTGCCCGGCTCTTCGTCGCCTTCCTCAGGCTTCTTGCCCTTGGCGATGACTTCTGGTTCCGCAGGTG
>JBGPAN010000179.1:0-7716 GCA_041480785.1 Bacteroidota bacterium
CTAAGTACGATCTTGATGAAAACGAACTCCGCCCCTACTTCCTTCTGGAAAATGTGATCAAGGGTGCATTTGAGGTCGCCACGCGATTGTATGGACTCCAATTCGTTCAGAGGAATGATATCTCGAAATATATCGATGAGACAACTGTGTTCGAGGTGAAACGGAGTGATGGATCGCACCTGGGCATCCTCTATACGGACTATTTCCCGCGGCCCGGCAAGCAGGCTGGCGCATGGTGCGGTGGATTCCGGGGCCAGGAGTGGCGCGATGGCAAGATGACGCCGCCGTTAGTCTACAACGTCGGTAACTTCTCGAGGCCCACAGGAGGCAAGCCGGCACTGCTCAGTCCGGAGGAGGTGGGAACGCTTTTCCATGAATTCGGTCATGCACTGAATGCCTTGCTTCAAAACCAGACATATCGCAGCCTCAGCGTCCCCGGCGATTTTGTTGAACTGCCATCGCAGATCATGGAAAACTGGGCATTCGATCCCGAAGTGCTCCGCATGTATGCTCGTCATTACAAAACAGGGGAGACGATCCCCCAGCCGTTGATCGACAAGATTTCAAAGAGCGACAAGTTCAATCAAGGGTTTATCACCGTCGAATACCTGGCTGCGTGCTTCCTTGATATGGATTGGCATTCGCTTGCGACCCCGACGCTGGTTGATGCAAACGCGTTCGAAAAGAAATCGCTCGACAAGATCAAGCTCATGCCAGAAATCATTGTTCGCTACCGGAGCACATTCTTCAGGCACATCTGGAGCGCTGGTGGAGGCTATGATGCAGGGTATTACTATTACATCTGGGCGGCTGTCCTGGATGCGGATGCATTTGAAGCCTTCAAAGAGAAGGGATTGTTCGATCAGGCAACAGCCAAGGCGTTCATGGAGTATGTGCTCGCAAAAGGGGCCACGGATGACGCGATGAAACAGTACGAGAAATTCAGAGGTAAGAAGCCGTCGATCGAACCGTTGCTAAAGAAGCGGGGTCTTCTCTAGGCAAGGAGCGTTTCCCATATGATACCAATCGGCAAACGTATTCACATTCACCAAATCAAAGGACTACACACTATGCGTAAGACGCGTCTCACTGTACTGATTGCTCTTTCCTTCTGCGCTACCGTTGTATTTGCGCAACTACCAGATGAAACGAGCGGAAAAGTCCCTGAACTCGATGCATTCCACAAGCCAATCTATGCGCTTTGGCATGAAGCGTGGCCATCGAAAGACATTGCCAAACTGAAAGCACTGCTCCCCGATGTTGAGAAGGCGTACACAACGCTTGCTGCGGCAAAGCTGCCTGGCATCCTGCGTGAAAAGAAGACAAAATGGGATGAGAAACTCCTGCTTTTGACCCAATCCATGAAAGACTATCGCAAGGCGGTCGATGAGAACAGTAATGATGGCATCATGAAGGCGGCAGAAGCGGTGCACATGAACTACGAACAAATGGTGCGCATCGTTCGCCCTGTGTTGAAAGAGATTGACGCATTCCACCAGGACCTGTATATACTCCACCACTACTATGTGCCTGAGCAAAAGTCAGAGCAGATCAAGGCGTCGGCTGATTCGCTGACAAAGAGGATGGTAGCTCTGAATGTAGCAGAGTTGCCGAAACGCCTGGAGGCGAAGAAGGAACAGTTCGCGAAGGCTCGCAAGAATCTCGATGACGCTGTCAAGATGTTTGCCGAGGGAGTAAGAGCAAAGAAGGGGAAGGAAGACATCGCGAAACTCGAGAGCACTGTGCATGCACGATACCAGGTGCTGGAAAAGGTGCTCGAGTAGAACGGTGATTCAGCAGGTGCGGATTCAAATCCGCACCTGCAGGTTTTCGGCAAGACCGTTAATTGTTTACTTCAATAAGATCAGCTTCTGAGTCAACATCTTCTCAACTCCCCGAACCACAACGAAATATACTCCGGAACTCTGATAGGCACAATTGATCGGAACCGAATGCGTTCCAGGCTCGAAGGTGTCGTTCACGATTTCCGCGATACGCTGACCCGAAAGGGATACAAGCTCCACTGAAACATGCATCCGGCTTGGCACCTCAATGTGTAGCATTGTCGTTGGGTTGAAAGGATTGGGATACACGCCGATAGTGAATTCTGTCGGGATGTCTTGTTCTGCGGCGTTTGTCAATTGAGGGGTGCCCATCAGAATCCACCCGTCGGGATCGATTTGATAGGATGTGTCGGCAGGAATTGACACTGTACCGGATCCGGTTTGCATGTCCACGACCACGGCTTTTGTCCCTACCCGAACATCCACGGGGCATGGAAAGGGGAGGTTGTTCGGAGTCACCCACTGCAGGGTCAGAACTACTCCGCTCTTGCTGTAAAGGAGTTTCGGAAGGGCCGGTTGCCTGAGATACAGATTGAAGAACCAATCGAGCTTCTTTCCTGTAACCTCTTCTGCAATTCGAAGGAAGTCGCTTGTCGTTGCCAGCCGGCACTGTCGGCCGTCGGTCACGGATTCCATCGCCGGATCGGGGTACGCAAGCCTCCGAAACATCGAAAAGAACAATAGATCACCAAGATAGTGACGAAGCGTGTGAAGGATCCAGGCTCCTTTGTAGTACACGTCGTTGCTCGCAAACATGACCTGCGCGGTTGTCGGCACAGCCGGTGCGACAGGATTCAGGTTCTGAATGGAGCCCCGCCTGCCTGACATATAGGTCTTGTATCGCGCGAATCCCGACATCCGCTCCACAAAAAGGGCTTCCAGGTACGTGGCGAACCCTTCATGAATCCAGACGTCACTCCAGTCTTTTGCTGTGACGAGGTTTCCCCACCATTCGTGAGCGAGCTCGTGAAGATGGATGTAATCGAAACCGTATGAGTTCAAAGCGAAGTTGTTTCCGTAAGCAATGCAGGTTTGATGTTCCATCCCCCAGTACGGTGCGTCGACGATCGAGTATTTCTCAGCCCTGAACGGAAACGGTCCGCAGACCTCTTCGAAAAAGCGAAGGTCCTTCAAGAAGATACTCGAATACTGCTGCGCCTTGTCAACATTGTAGGGCAGAAACCAATACTCGCTTGGGATAGCCTGACCGGTGACGCTCGTGTAGTTGATGGGAATGCGTTGCAGCGGTCCGAGATAAAAGGTGATACAATAATTGTTGATCGGCTCCGACACGTACCAGTGGAATGTTTTCAAACTCCCGGCGTCTGTCACGCCGAGAAGCCGACCGTTCGAGACGCACGTGAGTGATCCGGGGACAGTGAAGTATAGGTCGACGGAATCGGGTTCATCGGAAGGATGGTCTTTGCAGGGCCACCAAACATCTGCCCCTTCTTCCTCGCACGCAACTCCTGCCCACACTTCTCCGGTTGTCGTCCGTTTCCAGACGAAACCATCATCCCAGGGTGGGTTCGTGGAAACCTTCGGCGCTCCCTGATACGATATTTCCACCAGGATCGAGTCGGATTTCTGTACAACATACGGCAACGTGATCCATAATCTTCCCGTCGGACGATTGAAAAGGAGTGGCGTGTTGTACTGACGCTGGCCTTTCCAAATGACGGATTGGACAGTGAAGGTTGAGTTCAGGTCCAGGACCAGCGTGCTCAACGTATCCGTCGCCAGAGCTCGTACGAAAGTGCTGGCAGTGATTGATCTTGTAGCAGTATCGATGAGGAACCTGAGCCGATAGAACAGAACATCGTAAGCGGCCTGTTCCCGAAGAAGAGACCCTCCGGAATCGGCCACTTTCCCCAGATGCATGGCCTGATGAGGTTGAGCGACAAGACGCATCGTGGAAAATGCGAGAATGCAAAAAAGTAGAACGGTAGAACGTCGTGAAACAGTCATTGATTCTGGGTCCTTAGACGATTGTCCTGCTAGTCGGGATTGTATCTATTGTATTCCATTCCTGACAAAGAAGCAACTAGTGCCCGATGTCTCAATCTTCGGAAGGTCGGGGATCGGGTACTGATAGCGAACGCTGATAAGAATCCAGCATCTCCTTTCTTGGATTCGGCGATCGGGCACTGAAAGCGATATTCTACCTTGCCGCTGTTGCCTTTCTCTCCGATCTGCAGTAGTTTTGATGTGCACTTGGGACAGATCTATCCATTCGAAGCATGTAAACGATTTTCATTTTTGTCCCCGCTGCCCATTTCTGGAGAAGGCTAGGAGGGGCGGGATCCAAGAATATCCGACTGAAAGATAATCCGGTTACTTCCGAGCTGTTGATGGAGAGAAAGAAGTGAATAGGTCATCGCGCCATCGGTCATCTCCGCCAGAGGCGGATCAACCTTCGACTGAGAGCTCCTCCGTGATTTGTGATTGAATCTATTCGAGAACACCCGCGGAACCCGCTCTGTTAGGAATCAAAAGCTCGTAGTAAGGCCATGTGACAACGAATTAAGTTTGGTAAGGGGCGAAATTGAACAGAGCGATGAGATGTTTCGAAATGCACTTTCCCACTCCGTTAGGAGTGGAATGTCTCTAGCCAAACCATATAAATGCCAATCGAACTCCGTCAGGAGTGATATAGGGTAGAGGGATTGGAAATGGCGAACACATACACACAGATCTACATTCACGTTGTGTTCTCTGTGCAGGGTAGGCAAAGTCTCATTCAGAGAGAACGCAAGGAGGAACTGTACAAGTACATTTCGGGCATTGTGAGAAACAAGAAGCAGAAGCTGATCGCCATCAACGGGATGGCAGACCATGTCCACATCTTCCTCGGCATGAAACCGGACATTGCCCTCTCCGATCTGGTCAGAGATATCAAGAACAACTCCTCGAAATTCGTCAACGAGAAGAAGTGGATCAGAGGGAGATTCAATTGGCAGGAAGGCTTCGGTGCTTTTTCGTATGGGCACTCTCAGATCGATGCAGTCGTGAAATACATTCAGAATCAGGAAAGGCATCATGCGAAAAGAACCCTCAAAGAAGAATACATAGAAATGCTCAAGAAGTTCAATGTTCAATTCGATGAGCGATATGTTTTCCAGTCGATCGACTGACACGAACAACATGTCACTCCTACGGAGTTGTGTTTTTGATGTTGAGGAAAATCTACAAACCTGCCACCCCTAGCGGGGTTGGCATGTCAGCTGAAGACGGTTGTTTGAGACATTAGCCCTGGTGCTTTTTCCATGATTGGTCAAACGATATCACATTGATTATGAAAACTCCGCAAGCCAACACAATCCCCAACATGTTCGAAGCTAGTGTCGAGCGTTATTCCGCCAACGTACTGATGTGGGAAAAACGGGGGGAGAAATACGAGGGGAAGACATACAAAGAAATGCATCAGGCTGTTCACGAATGCGCAGCTGGGTTGATGGATCTAGGAATCAAGCCGGGTGACCGGCTGGCGCTCATTTCTGAAGGTCGCAACGATTGGGTGACGGCAGAATTGGGGATGTTGTACGCCGGCGCAATCAACGTCCCGCTTTCTGTGAAAATCGAAGAGCTGACCGACTTGCGCTTTCGTCTTGCCCATGCGGGGTGCAGAATGGCGGTCGTTTCCGGATCGCAGCTGCACAAGCTCCGCCAGATCAAGCGGGACTTGCCTGATCTCGAAAAGATCATCGTGTTCGATGCTGATGTCAGACGCGAGGAGGACGAGATACCTTTCGCTGATGTCATACAGGGCGGCAGGCGTTTCCTCCAAACCCGTCGTAGCGAATTCGACAGCCGGTGGCAATCGGTCGGGGAGTCTGATGCGGCGAACATCTGCTATACATCGGGCACCACTGCGGATCCGAAAGGCATTATTTTGACGCATCGCAACTACACGGCGAATGTTGAACAGGCTTCGGCTCTTCTCCCGATACCGGAATGGTACACGTCGCTCCTCATCTTGCCATGGGATCATTGTTTCGCTCACACGGCCGGCATCTATACGCTCATGAAGAATGGCGCGAGCATGTCATCGGTACAGATCGGAAAGACTGGATTAGAAACGCTGAAAAACATCCCAGTGAATATCAGGGAGACCAGACCTGCGTTTCTCCTCAGCGTGCCGGCCCTAGCGAAGAATTTCCGTAAGAACATCGAGAAGGGAATCAAAGAAAAAGGTCCCACGATCGAAAAGCTCTTTAAGAAGGCTTTGGAGAAGGCATACGCATTTAACGGGATTGGGTGGAATCGCGGCGAGAATGCGACACTTGCAGCGAAGCTCCAATACAGACTCTTCGATTTCCTCATCTTCCGAAAGATCCGGCAAAATTTCGGGGGACGACTGGAGTTTTTCATCGGAGGTGGAGCTCTTCTCGACATCGAGCTACAGAGGTTCTTCTACGCGATCGGCGTTCCCATGTTCCAGGGATATGGATTAACAGAAGCGGCGCCGGTGATATCGGCGAATGTGCCTGCCCGCCACAAGCTTGGCTCTTCTGGCGCGATCGTGCCAAACCTCACTGTGATGATCTGTGACGAACAGGGAAATCAACTCCCTGTCGGCCGGCAGGGAGAAATTGTGGTGAAAGGCGAAAACGTCATGGCAGGGTACTGGAAGAACGAGAAGGCAACGAATGAGACACTGCGTGGCGGCTGGCTTTACACGGGCGACCTCGGCTATCTGGATGAGGACAACTTCCTCTACGTCCTCGGCAGGGCAAAAAGTCTCCTCATCAGTCACGACGGAGAGAAATACAGCCCCGAAGGAATTGAAGAAGCAATTGTCGGCAATTCCCGCTTCATCGATCAAGTGATGCTCTACAATAACCAGTCTACGTACACGGTGGCTCTGGTCGTGCCAAACAAGGACAACGTCTTGAACTATCTGAAGGAACGAAACCTGTCTCCGAAGTCTGATGAAGGGGAAGAAGCGGCACTCAGGTTATTTGAATCGGAAATCCGCCGGTTCAAGGCGGGTGGGGAATTTGGAGGAGAATTCCCGGAGCGATGGCTGCCGACAGCCATCGCCGTTCTCGGAGAAGGGTTTACGGAACAGAACCATTTCCTGAACAGCACGCTGAAAATGGTCCGGGGTAAGATCGCGGAATTCTATCGCGATAGAATCGACTATCTCTTCACTACTCAAGGCAAGGACATCTGCAATCCACAGAATCGGATGATCATCAAGAGATTAAGCTGATCCTGATGGCAAATTGGCTATGAAGTCTGGGCTCAGTCAATCAAAGGAACATGAGCTATGATTGGTCAGATTGTTTCGCACTATAAGATCCTCGAAAAACTTGGTGGTGGAGGGATGGGTGTTGTGTACAAAGCTGAGGACACCAAGCTGAAGCGCACAGTCGCCCTCAAGTTTCTCCCTCCTGAACTTACCCGCGATGGAGAGGCAAAAGAGCGTTTCGTGCACGAAGCTCAAGCTGCCTCATCTCTCGATCATAACAACATTTGCACCATCCACGAGATTGGTGAAACAGAGGATAACCAGATCTTCATTGCAATGGCGTGCTACGAAGGGGAGACACTCAAGAAGAAGATCGAGCGCGGCCCGCTGAAGATTGATGATGCACTCGATTTCGCGATCCAGATCGCACAGGGGCTTGCAAAAGCCCACGAAAAAGGGATTGTGCACAGAGACATCAAGCCTGACAATATCATCGTGGGAACCTATGGACATATCATCATCCTCGACTGGGGGTTGACCCAGCTTATTGAGGAGACCGGAGCCGGCGAGGACGAAGAGGCCATCGAAGGTGTCGACGAGGAGACCTCCAGCCGTCTCACAAAGTTTGGCAAGCCCGTGGGTACGGTGCCATACCTGGCTCCGGAGCGTGCCCAGGGA
>JBGPAN010000180.1:0-7704 GCA_041480785.1 Bacteroidota bacterium
AGGAACGCGCACGAGCGTTGAAGGAATCCGGCTACAATACGTTCCTCTTGAAGTCAGAGGATGTCTATATCGATTTGCTGACGGACAGCGGGACGAATGCGATGAGTGACTATCAGTGGGCCGGTATGATGCTCGGTGACGAGGCATATGCAGGGAGCAAGAACTTCTACAATCTTGAAGCGAGGGTGCAGCAATTCTACGGTTACAAGTATCTCGTCCCGACACACCAGGGGCGCGGTGCCGAGCATATGATTTCGAAAATCCTGATCAAACCGGGCGACTTCATCCCGGGAAACATGTACTTCACCACAACAAGACTCCATCAGGAGCTTGCCGGAGGAACCTTCGTCGACGTCATTATCGACGAGGCTCACGACCCCACGAGCCTCCATCCTTTCAAAGGCAACGTCGATCTGCAGAAGATGGAGACCCTAGTAAAGAAAGTTGGTGCGAATAAGATACCCTACATCTCCGTTGCGGGGACGGTCAACATGGCGGGCGGGCAGCCAGTCTGCATGGAAAACCTGGGACAAGTCCGTGAATTCTGCAAGAAGCACGGCATTCGTGTGATTCTTGACGCGACCCGACTGATCGAAAACGCCTATTTCATCAAGACCCGTGAGATGGGATTTGAGAAGAAATCAATCGCAGAGATCCTTAAGGAAATGTGCTCCTACTCTGACGGATGCACGATGAGCGGCAAGAAGGATCTCCTTGTCAACATCGGCGGATTCCTTGCACTGGCAGAGCACGAACGCGAAGTGTTCGAAGAGGCCCGCAACATGGTGGTCGTGTACGAAGGGCTTCACACATATGGGGGATTGGCAGGCCGCGACATGGAAGCAATGGCCCGTGGTATCGAAGAAGCGGTAAGCTTAGATCACATCCGGGCTCGCATCGGCCAAATTGAATATGTCGGCGAAAAACTCCAGAGTATCGGCATTCCGATTGTTCTCCCTGTCGGAGGTCACGCTGTTTTCCTCGATGCCAGACGATTCCTGCCCCATCTCAAGCAGATCGAATTCCCCGCCCAGACTCTTGCAGCAGAGCTCTATCTCGACTCGGGGATTCGGTCGATGGAACGTGGAATCGTTTCTGCCGGTCGGAACAAAGAAACAGGTGACCACAACTATCCGAAACTCGAACTGGTGCGCTTGACGTTTCCACGACGCGTATATACGCAGGCACACTGTGATGTCACAGCTGAGGCTGTGGAGGCGGTCTACGAAAAGCGTAGCAGCATCAAGGGACTCAAGATGGTGTATGAACCAAAATATCTGCGGTTCTTCCAGGCGAGGTTTGAGAAACTGGCGTAGCTTAACAAAAAGGGGCGAGGTGACTTGCCCCTTTTTTCTTAGTATCGTGGCATCATTGGATCAATTTCGGTGACCCAGGCATCGATCCCACCCGTGAGGTTTATCACCGACCGAAATCCCTGACCCTGCAGGAACTCCGTTGCATACCGGCTTCGATTCCCATGATGGCAGTAGACGACGATCTCCCGCTCTCGATCGAGTTCATCAAGACGGCCAGGCAATTCCCCGAGCGGAATGAGTCGGCCCTTCAGGTTGACGATTTCATATTCAAACGGTTCCCTCACATCCAGCAGGAACAATTTCTCCCCCCTCTCCAAACGGTCTTTCAACTGTGCCACGGACATCTCGGCAATGATCTGCAATACTCCTCCTTGTGAGCATGATGTAAGCGTAATCACGCTAGCCCTATCCGGGCGGCGTCAGCCTTCATAGCATCGATCACGAACTGAATATGTTCCTCAACAGGTATTCCGAGTTCCTGCGTGCCCTGTTGAATGTCTTCCCGACTCACATTTCGTGCGAACGCTTTGTCCTTCAGTTTCTTTTTCACTGAAGACACTTCCAGGTCCGCTATCTTGTTTGGTCTGACGACTGAGCATGCGCTGATGAACCCGCATAATTCATCGCACGCGTACAAGACCTGCGCCATCTTCGTGTCCCTGGGAACCTCAGCGTAGGATGCATGACCGAGAATAGCGCGTCTGACATCTTCCGGATATCCTTTCTCTTTCAGGATTTCTGAACCCTTCAGTGGATGGTCAGGAACAGTCGGATACATCTCATAGTCAAAGTCATGAAGAATACCGACGATAGCCCATTTCTCCTCATTTTGTCCAAGCTTCTTCGCATATGCACGCATTGCCGCTTCCACCGCGTACATGTGTTTTCGCAAGGCTTCATTCTTCGTGAACTCATGCATCAGGTCTAGTGCATCTTGATATTTCACAGTTGTGCCCTTCGAATAGTGATCGGGATACGATGAAGGTGTTCAAAAAATCGGGGAAACGCAAGGCGAGTAGAAGGAACCGAACCCATTACTTCTTTAGCTTCATGAACTCCTCGGCGGACGGGCACAGTTTCTGGAGCGGACAGTTCATACAGTCTGGCTTCCGGGCATCGCATGTTTTGCGTCCATGCCATATGAGCAAATTGCCAAACATATACCAATCGCCCTGCGGAAGAAGTCTCATCAGCTCGACTTCGATTTTTTCGGGATTATCTGTCGTGGCAAGTCCCAGCCGTTGCGATACGCGACGTACATGAGTATCCACGACAATTCCCGCGTTGATGCCGTAGGCGCCGCCGAGGACACAGTTTGCCGTCTTACGACCCACCCCACCAAGCTGCACGAGCTCGTCCATAGTCTTTGGCACTTTGCCACCGTGCTTCTCTACCAATGATTTGCAGCAGGAGATGATACTCTTTGCTTTGTTTCGATAGAATCCCGTTGAACGGATGTCCTGTTCGAGTTCTGCTTGATTGGCGTTGGCAAAGTCGGAGGCACTTCGATATGTCTTGAACAAAGCAGGTGTCACCATATTCACTCGCACATCGGTACATTGCGCCGAAAGGATCGTCGCAATCAGCAACTGCAGCGGATTGGAAAAATCGAGGGCGACTTTTGGATCGGGATATTTCTTGTGCAGGAGTGTAAAGATTTTCTTGGCGCTCAAGCGCTGTTGCTGTTTTGTTTCTTTGCCCGGCATGCAGTTACCTCATTTTCTGGCAGAGTGCGCGAGGAATTTCTCGACTTTCTGGAGATTCCAGGCGTTCACGACGTCTCCAATCTCGAGCCACCCTTTTCGGGCAATCCCTACCCCGTAGAAGACGTCTTTCAAGCCGTCTGTGTTGTGAGCATCGGGATTAATGAAGATCGGAACTTTCTTCGTTTTGGCGTATTTCACAAGGCGCCAATCAAGGTCGAGTCGGAATGGGTGCGAGTTGATCTCAATCCCCTTCCCGTAGTCGGAAGCAGCGTCGATCACTTCGAGCATATTGATCGGATAGCCATCGCGACTCAACAACAACCTCCCCGTTGGATGTCCCAAGAACGTAACGTATTTGTTCTTCAGCGCCCTGATCATCCTTTTTGTCGCTTCGCCTTCGGTCATTTTGAATTTACTATGGATCGCGGCAACCACGTAGTCAAATGAAGCGAGCACTTTGTCGGAGTAGTCGAGAGAGCCGTCTGCGAGGATATCCACCTCAGTACCCTTGAAGATTCGGAATTCCTCCGTCTTTCCATTGAGGGAGTCGATCTCCTTCTGCTGCTGCCTCACTTTGGCTTCGGAGAGACCTCCCGCATAGGCCGCAGCCTTGCTATGATCCGCAATTCCCAAATACTCCCAGCTCATGCTCCGAGCCCCATTTGCCATTTCTTGCAGAGTGCTCAAACCGTCGCTGTAGGTCGTGTGACAATGGAAAGTCCCTCGAATGTCCTCGTCTTTCAGTAAAACTGGCAGACTGTCTGCTTCGGCAGCCTCCATCTCGCCCATATTCTCCCGGAGCTCCGGCGGAATGTATTTCAATTTCAGCGCCGCATAGATCTCATCCTCGGTATGGCACTTCGGAACGGCTTTCGTCTTACTAACCGGGCCATCATCAAGAGGAGTAAATGAGTACTCGTTCAGACTCAGACCGAATTTCCGGGCTCGGGATCTCATCTCAACATTGTGCTCTTTACTTCCTGTGAAGTAGTTCAAAGCAAAGGGATATTCTTTATCCTGAACGACTCTCAAATCACAGTTAATCCCCGATCGCAGAACGACACTCGATTTCGTCTCTCCCCGGGCTATGACACTCTCAACATCAGCATGACGAACGAAAGCATCAAAAATCTTCTTTGTGTCCTTCTTCGCAGCGCTCACAACAATATCGATATCACCAATGATTTCTTTTCTTCTTCTCACACTCCCTGCGACTTCGCAACGTTTGACCTGCTTCAGCGGGGAAATCAAAGCAACGATCTTGTCAGCGCCCTGCTTCGCAAGATGATACAGGTGTTTGTCTGCTGCTCTGGACAAGAGATCAATGCCCTTGAGAATATTCTCTTCGGTCTTCTCTCCAAATCCATCGAGCTTTGCCAACCGATGGTTCTCGCAAGCACTCTTCAACTCGGCAATCGATTTGATTTTCAACTTGTCGTGAAGAATCTTCACCCGCTTTGGCCCGAGACCTGATATCCGAAGCATCTCAAGCAAACCTTGGGGCAAGGATGATCGGACCTTTTCGTGCTCGACGGATTTTCCGTTTTGGACCAACTCAGCAATCACCTTTGCCAACCCTTCCCCTATCCCTTTGACAGACCGCAATTCTCCTGAGGCCACAAGAGCTGCGATATCAGCAGTCAGGGACTCCACCACGCGTGCTCCATTATGAAAGGCGCGACACTTGAAGGGATTCTCTCCCCTCAGTTCAAACAACGTGCCCATTTCATCTAGCACAGCGGCGATTTGCTTCTTATCCATTCTCATCCGGCATTCTAAACAGCGGTGAGTGGCTCGGTTGATTTTAACCAAGCGACGTACTGCTGGATGTGATCCACGATCGGGGACATTTCGGTGAAGTGCATTAACTCGCTTCGGATCTTAGAGACGTTCGGCAGATCGCGGAGATAGCCCGTGTAGTGCTTTCGGAATTCCAGCACCGCTCTTTGTTCGCCCTTCTGCAGAACGGAGAGTCGCAGATGCTCAAGGAGAACGCGCACGCGTTCATCGAAATCTGGAGCAGGCAGCAGTTCTCGATGCTCCATGTAGTATCTGGCCTGCCGAAAAATCCAAGGATTGTTTATCGCTGCCTGGCCAATCATGACGCCGTCACATCCAGTCTCATCGAACGCACGCTGGATCTTTTCCGGTGTGTCCAACCCGCCGTTCACAAAAATAGGGATCGAGACAGCCTGCTTCACCTGCGGTATCCACGAAAAGTCCGGCTCACCTTTGTGACCCTGTGCTCGGGTTCGGCAGTGAATCGTTAAAGCCTTTGCGCCGATGTTTTCCACAATTTTGGCGACATCAACAATCTTGATGCTTTCACTATCCCAACCGAGGCGGGTTTTTACAGTCACCGGAGTATGAACGCTCTTCACCACACGCGAGACGATCCCTTCCATACGCGGCAGGTCCCGAAGCAGACCAGCACCTGCTCCCCGCATCGCAATATCCTTCACCCAACATCCACAGTTGATATCAATCAGATCGGGACGGAAACTCTCTGCCATAGCAGCGGCACGCTCCATGGAACCCTCAATGCTGCCATAGATTTGGATGCCAAAGGGCCGCTCTTCCTCTTCGAAATCCATTTTCTTGATGGTTCTTGCGTTCTCGCGTATCAGACTTTCTGAGTTGACGAACTCCGTGTAAACGATATCTGCACCCATTCGTTTGCACACAAGGCGGAAGGCTACTCCCGTAACGTCTTCCATCGGAGCCAGCGCAATGGGCTTGTCGATATTGATCGAGCCTATTTGCATGCTTTCGGCTGTGAAAAACAGTCCTACATTCTCTCAATCGTCTTGACGATGGCGTCCGTCATCTCAATCGTTCCGACATACTTCTCTGTATTAAGGTCCCGTGTAACAAACTTACCTTCCATGATAACTTCGGCGATGGCGCGTTGAATCTTGGCGCTTGCTTCATTTTCACCCAAATGGTCCAACATCATCGCCCCGGCCAATGCCATGGCACATGGATTCGCCAGATTCTGCCCAGCAATATCCGGAGCGCTCCCATGGACGGCCTCGAACAACGCGGTGTCGTACCCAATATTGGCACCTGGAGCCAATCCGAGTCCACCAACCAAGCCTGAACAGAGGTCAGACAATATGTCACCAAAGAGGTTCGTTGTCACGATGACATCGAACTGGTGAGGGTTGAGCACCAGTTGCATCGCCATGTTGTCGATGATTCTGTCATTACATTGGATGTCTGGAAATTCCTGTGCGACTTTCTTTCCCACTTCCAGGAAAAGTCCCCCTGTGTATTTCAGGATGTTGGCCTTGTGAACGATCGTCACCTTCTTTCGCCCATGCTTCCGGGAATACTCAAAGGCGGCTCGAACAATACGCTCACAACCAGCGCGTGTCACCACTCCAATGGTCTCGGCAGCGCTCTTCTTGGCATCGATGTAGTGTTCTATGCCGGCGTAGAACTCTTCCGTGTTCTCTCGAAACATGATGAGGTCAACATCTCTAAACGTCGCCTTTACACCGACAAAGGACTTCGCGGGTCGTAGATTTATGAAGAGGTCAAACTCCTTTCGGAGGGCAACGTTAATGCTCCGAAATCCGGTCCCGATTGGAGTCGTCAGTGGTCCTTTAAGCGCAACTTTGTTTCGAGCAACTGAATCAATGACTTGCTGAGGCAACGGGTCCTTGTACTTTTCGATTGCAGTGATACCCGCTTCCTGCACATCCCATGAAACCTGGACACCAGTTGATGCAATGATCCTTTGAGTGGATTCAGAGATGCTAGGTCCAATGCCATCGCCAGGAATGAGTGTTACATTGTACAATGTCAAGCTCCTTGCCAATCGTGCGTTATCACGGAAAAGCAGATTCGTATCAAATATACGAAAAGACGCGAGCAGATACAAACCATAGATCCGGTTGAAGGTTCCCGATCGACTGCTCATCCCGCATGATAGCTCCGATCTAAGCTCCGGTATTGTATCGCCTCGGCCAAATGCTCAGGTCGGATTTCATCACTGTCTGCAAGATCGGCTATGGTTCGCGCCACTTTCAGTATGCGATCGTACGCTCTTGCTGAAAGTCCGAGGTTACCCATAGCGCTTTTCAAGAGATCTGCCCCTCCTCCATCAATTGCGCAGAATTCTCTCAACTCCGCGGGTCCCATATCCGAGTTGCAAAACACTGCCTTCTTTCCCGAGAAGCGACGGGCCTGCAATGCACGCGCGGCTACCACCCTACTTCTGATCCTTTCTGAGGACTCTCCTGCTCTCTTTGATGCGAGTTCAACATACTTCACACTGGGCACTTCCACGTGTATGTCAATTCGGTCAAGCAATGGGCCAGAGATTTTTCCAGCGTATTTCTGAATTTGCATGGTAGAGCATGTGCACTCTTGAGTGGGATTTCCATAGTTCCCACAAGGGCACCCCTGCGTCGCGATTTTGCCAATCACGTTTACCTGCCAAAAACCCACGAAAATCCCACAGATACTCAAGACTTGGGGAGATCATATCAAAAAACGGCGGCTGGAACAGGGGCTACTACAGAAAGACATGGCTAAGCTTGTCGGTGTCGATAAGACGACTATCCACAATTGGGAACGAGGCTTTACGAAGCCTCCCCTCAGGTACATTCCCAGAGTTCTAGGATTCCTCGGATATGATCCAGACAATATGAGGTCTGACACGCTGGATAAGAGAT
>JBGPAN010000181.1:0-7700 GCA_041480785.1 Bacteroidota bacterium
ATGAGCAATGACTTCGTCTGCTGGTTTAGTTTCAGCGGCAGAAGATGTCCCTCGTTGCGGACCAAAGTGACAGAATCTTCACCCATCGCTTCCAGCTTCTGGATATGCGTCTTGTTCCACATTACTGTCGAAAGACTGGGCTGACCGCTGAGACAGTACTTCTGCTTCAGAGCAAAGATTCTCCTTAGTGACACATCAACTCGCTCCTGGCTGATTCGACCGTCTTGAAGCGCTTGCCTGAGAGCTTTCAGGTTCGCAAAGTTCGCTTCACGACCATGACGCTTGAGAATCATATCTGCACCTGCAAGAATCGCTTTCACTGCTGACTCTTCAGGCGAGAAGTAGTTTGTCAAACCCTTCATGCCGAAAGCATCCGTCGTGATCACACCCTCAAATCCCAACTTCTGGCGGGCGATTTCGGTGTTGATCACGGTCGAGAATGTGCCGATAGCGTCCTTGTCGATAGGAGGATAGCTCACATGCGAAGTCATGAGCGCCGACACACCTGCCTCGATCGCTCGTTTGAACGGCACTAGATCGACTTGATCAAGTTCTTCCATCGTTCTCTGAATGTGCGGCAAGTCAAAATGCGCATCCACTGCTGAACCGCCAGCGCCAGGGAAATGCTTGGCCGTGGACGCAATTCCTGCTTCAGTCAACCCTTTGATGAAGCGCTCCCCCATTTCCGCGACGAGTTGAGGATCCGAGCCGAACGATCGAATGCCCAAAACAGAATTGTCGACAAGACCGCCGAGATCCAGCACTGGCATATACAGCATATTGAAGCCAAGCGCCTTCAGCTCTATACCCACGAGCCGAGCAACCTCATATGCCCAATCGGGCTTGAATGTCGCGCCGATTGCCATGCTTCCCGGATTCCTCGACAGCGACTCCAGAAAGCACGTGCGATCGCCCCCTTCCTGATTAATGGTAATGATGAGGGGAATATCATTCTCTTTGACGGCAAGTTCCTGCATCTCCTGAATAAGCTCGCTCACCTGAATTGGATTCTCAACGTTTCGGACGCTGAACACGAGACCACCGATTTTCCACTCCGCGATAATTTCCCGGAGGTAGTCATTCATCCTCGTTCCATTGAATCCGATGACATACAGCTGACCTGCCTTTTCCTCCAAGGTCATATTCTCAATCGACTTCATAGGCTTCACGCCCCACCACGTGGTTGGTGTAGAAAAGCTTGGATTGCATCATCGAGTATGCGTTCCGCTCTTGCGAGAGATTGTCTCATTCGATTGGTTTTTGTTTCTTGCTCGCGAGAGTCGGACAAGCATTCTTCGATTTGTCTTTTGACCTCTTGTGGCGCCGGTCCCCCCGTCATTTGACGCGCCATCACACACTGCAGTGGTTCGAGAGCACGATCTATCATCTCCTGTTCGAGTGACAGGTTTCTCCCGATGCGTGCCGAGGCTACCGCATTCAAAATTTCTACGGTGACCCCTTTCGAGCCTATTCCCCTCTCTTCACAGGTTCGCACCATCTGACCGACGATATGATGTGCCACGCGCCACGGCAATTTCTCGGCTTTGACAAGAAGGGCTGCCAGATCAGAAGCGCAGATCCATCCAGATTTTGCCAGTTCTGCCATTCGATCTGTTTTGATTTCAAGAGTAACCACCACATTGTTCACGAGTCGGAGCCCTTGAACCGTTTTCCGGAGGAGAGGCCAAAGTTCTTGAGACCAAACCCGCCATTGAATCTCCCACGCGTCCGAGGGCATTCGATCGACCGCAAAAGCTGTGTTCATTGCACCCGTCGACGAAGCAGCCAGATTGAAGATCTGTTCCAACGCCTGCGGATTCTTTTTGTTGGGATTGATACTGCTTGTTCCACAAAATCGATCTTTGAGTTCAATCACATCGAACTCAGAGCTACACCATATATAGAGGTCCGAGCAAAAGCGCGCCAGACTGTTGTTCAGGATCGCAAGTTTCGAAAAAAGCTCCAGGTGAGGATCATAGCCGAATATTGCATCGCGCGTGTTCTGAAGAACGGTGTCAAATCCGAGCAGGTCTGCCACCCGCTCTCTATTGACCGGGAACGCTGATCCGGAGACAATAGCTGCGCCAGCAGGGCTGGCGTTGATCCGTTCATACAGTTCCTGAAAACGGTCAAAATCCCTGCCGCAGCCGTAGACCCAAGACAAAAGATAGTGAGCGAACGTAATCGGTTGTGCCTGTTGGAAGTGAGTGTAAGCCGGCAGGACGGTCTCGAGATGGCTTGCTGCCAACTGAAGGAGGGTTTGACTGAGACGGGAGATGTTATCAAGGATATCCAGAATACCGTCTCGCTCTTCGATGCGAATCGCAACCCCAATCAGATCGGCAGAACTTCGACCGATCGGGAGCTGCCCGCCAATCTCCATGCCAAGCTTCTCGATGAGATGGGCTTCACCCGAATGTCCCCCGCCCCCCACCTTTTGGCGCACCGATTCAAATCCTTCTTCCTCCATCTTCAGGAACGCTTGGAGAATCCTGATTCCATCCTCCCTCGGAATGATTCCTTGCTCGATCAGCATCACTGCGTGAGCCTTGTCAAAAGAATGGATGCCCTTGAGCGGGATGAACTCGTCTCGCATGGCGGTCATCTCAGGAGCCGGATCCTCCTTCATTCTCCCTCCGCTGCTCCTGTAGACATGTCCCCAAATCGAACCATTCTTTTCTTGATCGGCCACAGCCTTCCTTCCGAAGAATTGATTAGGCAGTTTACGCTACCACGCGTACGCTTTCGGGGCAGCACCCCCTGGGCCTGGAAATATCTCGTCCAACTTTTTCAGCGCGGATTCATCCAACGTAGCTTCCAACGCGCGAGCTGAACTCTGAAATTGGTCAAACGTCCGGGGCCCGATGATTGGAGCTGTCACCCGCGGATTGGCGAGCAGCCATGCCAACGCAACTGTTGATTCCCCCTCACCAAGCTCTTTACAGAATTGTGAATAGGACGCTAGCCGACGACGAGAAACCTCCACAACTTTCTGACTCGCTTCATGTGATCTCCGCACGCCAGCAACATTGTCTGTCGTGGTAGTCCCGAGCAATCCTTCTTGGAGGGGACTGTAGGCAAGCAGTCCCAGACCGAGCGCGGTTGCTGCCGGAAGCACCTCTAACTCCGGCAATCGGCACATCAGATTGTACTTGTGTTGCTCTGAAACCAGACCAAACAGACCGCGAGATTTTGCTGCCTCCTGCGCTTGAACGAGGTGCCAGGCTGCAAAGTTGCTCGAACCCACATAAACGATCTTACCCTGATAAATCAACGCGGCGAACACTTCCCACAGTTCGTCCCAGGTTGCCTGCCCATCAATGTGATGCATCTGATACAACTCGATGTGATCTGTCCGCAGACGTCTCAATGAAGCTTCTATGTGCCGTCGGATCTTAAAGGCAGATAGCCCAGCGGGCGCATTTGGACCGTCATACGAGTCAGGCATAGATCCATAGACTTTTGTCGCCAGCGCGACCTTCTCTCTGCGTGCTTTCCCTCGGGCAAACCACCGCCCGATGAGCTCCTCCGTCAATCCTCGTTGTTCCTTTGCACCACCGTACGAGTTTGCTGTATCAAAGAGGTTGATGCCGGCATCAAGGGCCGCATCCATGATGCGAAAAGCCTCTCTCTCCGGTGTGTGCCAGCCAAAGTTCATCGTGCCGAGACACATGCGGCTGACCTTGAATCCCGAGCGACCGAGATTTGTATATTGCATCGTCTGCACTCTTTTTTCTGCGACTTGCCGTCGGTTGGACGGAGTCTGCTCTGCCGTCTTCACAGGTGTCGTGAAATCTTCTTGTCGGACATTCATCAAGACACACAGGAAAGCTATACGAGACTAGATCAAATGCAAACAACCGCGAGTCTTCTCCCTGCCTCTAGCCTCTGATTCGGATGCAAATTTCCACCTTTGAGAAGACCCCTGCGTCGACTTCTGCTATAGAGTCATTTGACCAGAATCATTCGTTTCGTCATCGCCGATTTGTTTGTTTTCAGTTGATAATAGTAGGGGCCACTCGCGACCGGACTACCCATCTCATCGTTGCCATCCCAGGTCACCCAGTGTTTGCCGCTCAGCCGGAAGCCGTTCATAAGGGTTCTCACCTTCTTGCCGAGCACACTATAGATCGACAGATCAACTTGTCCTTGCTCAGGCAGTTCATACGACACTATTGTCTTGCCGTTGAACGGATTCGGGTAATTTTGAGAGAGAAAGATTACACTCGGCACCGCATCCAGAGAACCATCGACCACCACTGTAGGAGCATATATCTTTTTGTAGCGAAGCATCGCCTCGATGAAGAAGTAGTCTGCATAGATCAGCGAAACATCGACTTCTCCTGCGTCACGATTCTCATTCATCCTATTTCCGACTCCATGGAGAAGAATGCCTCTGCTGTTTGTACCGGCTGCCAAGTAGGCGGAGGAACAGAGCGACGCGAGAATATGAGCGGCGGCGTTTCGATAGTTCTGTCTGGCATCGTTCTCCGAGACAATTGTGCTCAGTTCCAACAATCCCGACGCAGCGATCGCTGCCGCAGAAACGTCCTTTTCTTCGCTCGGAATATTTGGCGCCTGGAAATCCCAGTAAGGGATGTAGTCGACCGGCAGGTTGTTGATGAAGTAGTCTGCTGCCCTTTGCGCCGTCTGCAAAAGGCGCCCGTCCTTTGTCTCCCTATAAGCGATCGTGAAGCCGTAGAGCGCCCATGCTTGCCCACGGGACCACGTTGAGGACTTCAGGTACCCCTGTTTGTTGGTGCGGTCAAGAATTGCACCAGTGGAAGGATTGTAGTCTACGATCTGGTAGCAGCTGCCATCAGGACGGATGTTGTTTTCCATCGTCTTGAGAGAATGGCTGACAGCCAGATCATAGAATGAAGGTTCTCCTGCATTTTGTGCAGCCCACCACAACGGCTGCAAGGCGTTCATCCCGTCAATAATTACGGGGAAGTGATAGCTATTCCATGATCGCACACAACCCACGATTGCATCGTACCGCGTCGCGAGTGACCGTGCGGTCTGCAGGAGCACGCTCCGGTACGCCGTGTCGCCAGTCAAACGATATCCGTTTCCGACGCTTGAGGAAACGATAAATCCAGCTTCGTGATCCCCTGTTCTGTACCGCTCCTTTAACACGTCAGCCGTCCATCGCTCTGCCCATCCTCTCCAAACGTTGTCAGATGTCCATTCAAACATCTCCCACAGGCAGCCCGGGAGGTAGCCACTCGCCCAATGTCCCTCCGTCATCGGTTTCCAGCGACCTTCCACACGCAATGTGCTGCGCGGGTAGATAGAGTCCCCGTAAACAGCTGAGTTTTGGAGTTCAGCAACAGTCCTCGACAGCTGCTGGCGGGAGAAGTCAAGACTCCGGGTAATAAGAGAGTCGAGATTCTGCGCGTGGGCCAAACATACAAGGCAACATTGAATCAGGAACAGTCTGAGATGTACCCTGCACTGAATTCGTATCATCGGCTCTCTTTATCAAGGCACGAACGATCATTTAATAAGCAGGGCTTTCTTTACCACTTCGCGGCCGCGCTCAGATTGAAGTTGATAGAAATACGTTCCACTACTTACCGGCTTGCCGCGCTCATCTTTACCATCCCAGCGCACAGCGTGAGTCCCTGCGGGCTGAACGCCACTTACAAGCGTTCGAACCATTTGACCATACAGACTGAAGATCGTTAGCTTGACATTTTCCGGCTTGTCTAAAGCGTATTCTATGGTGGTCTCTGGATTGAACGGGTTTGGATAGTTTTGCGAGATCCTGAACGATCCCGCAACGGCAAGATCGGCCTCCACAGCAGTTGCAGGCTTCGGCGGTAGAACGCCGCTCAGAAACGCCATAGAACCGCCAGTCGCACACCAGACCCTTCCTGTGTTGTTGTCAATACAGATCCTTCGCACCAGATTATCGGGCAAGCCCGTTGTGATGTCCCAATGATTGAGTTGCCGCGTGCCGGACGAATCGTATCGATACAAGCCTGTTGCTGACCCGGTCGGCTCCGGATGAGATATCCATAACTTTCCCGTCCAGTCGCTTTCGATCGACCACACACGATAAGGGGTGAGCTCCGAGATTTGTCCCCACGAACTCCCATTGATTGTCCAGCTGACGCCGTTCAGCGTTCCGATCCAGATGCGCTTCGTGACAGAAGCGAAATGGATTGCACCGGCACCGACGGTGTTGTTAGCCAGACCGTTGGGCATGGTGTATGTTGTCCAGGTGTTCGTTGCTGGGTTGAACTTGGAGACGCCGCTCCCCTTCGTACCGGCCCAGATGTTGCCAGACGCATCACAAGCAACAGCGACGACCCAGTTGTTCGCCAAGTTGCAATTCCCGCCCTGAACAAAATTACTCGTGTTGTAGTTACTGAGGTACTTTGTAAACCTCGAAGTCGATGGGTCAAATTTCGTAAGGCCGCCTACACCCGCAATGAGATTGTCATCAAGCAGCGGGGAAGTTGGTGGGCCACAGGCAAACCAGATGTTCCCCGACAGATCTTCAGCAATATGTTTCACCCAATCACCGCCCAGGCTGTCCACACCATCGGTCTTATTGACATCTGTTCCGATGTGCAACCACTTCGATCCATCGTACTTGTACACTCCCTTTCCTGCAGTCCCGATCCAAACGTTGTTCCGTGAGTCGACAAAGACCGTCCACATCTTATCACCGCCATCAATGTCTAATGCCCTGGTCCATGTTGTCCCGTCGAATTTGTAAATTGTTCCCGTACCACTTGCAGTCGTGGGTCTATTTCCCACCCAGAGGTTCCCATTACGATCGATGGCAACCGAATAGAAGGTGCTGTCGATGGCAAAGAACTGCGTATTGCTGTTGTCGTATATCGTCCACCCTTCTTGCCCCAGGCATCGAGATGCCCAGACAAGACTCGCTACTCCTGCCAAGAGTAGGAAAACTGGAAGTCTTTTCTTGCGCATGTCCTTCTCCTCGCGTTCATTCCCCATCATTGATGAGATATCGGGAGGCACGCCGATTGGCGAGACGTGCCCCCCATGCCGTAAACCGGTCACTTGACTAGGATCATCTTGCGAACCTGAACAAAAGGATCGCCACCGCTCACAGGAAGAGCCTGCATCCGCAGGAGGTATATTCCACTGGCTGCCGAAAGGCCTGTTCCCGTACGACCATCCCAGGTCACACTGTGATATGCTGCTGATTGAGTGGCGTCGACCAGCGTGACAATCTCCTCGCCGAGGACAGAGTAGATCCTGAGAGTCACCCTGCTCTCCTTCGGCACTCCATAGCTGATTGTCGTTGTCGGATTGAATGGATTCGGATAGTTTGCCATCAGCACGAACCGATCCGGCACGCTTTTCACTTCACCGACGCTGGTCACCCCACCCAACCTCATAGTGAGTATGGACCCCTTCGCAACAACTGCGTTGAGCACTGTTGTCGTATCAGGAGCCTTGCCTGCGACAATTCTGTAAGCGGAGAACGTCCGGCCACTGCTCGCTTGCGTATAACTTGTTAAGGTCACAATCGCATGACCTGTGGCGCCCGTGGGAGCCGTAGAGGCCAGCGTCGCGCCGTCATAGACATTGACTGTTGCTCCTTGGACAGGTGAACCGGCCTTCGTAACAACTGCAATGTCCAAATCGTAGCGAACAGTCAAGACGCTGGTGCCTGCCACAACTACTTTCGCGCTATCGAAATCAACATTCTCGAG
>JBGPAN010000182.1:0-7648 GCA_041480785.1 Bacteroidota bacterium
ATCGCAACCGTGGGTCACTGATCGTGCTCGAAGACGGTACGTCAGTCGCGTACGGTATGTACAAAGTGCAGGAACGCTCGACGTTCTTCATCGAACCGGGCATCAAAGTCTATCACGGTATGATCGTCGGTGAGAACGCACGCGAGCATGATATGGTCATCAATGTCAGCAAAACAAAACATTTGACCAATATGCGGGCCTCCGGCTCCGACGAGGCGATTCGTCTGGAACCGCCGCACATTCTGACGCTCGAGCAGGCCATCGAATGGATCGGAAAAGATGAGTACGTGGAGGTGACACCGCAATCCATTCGGCTTCGCAAGAAATACCTCGATCATAACGAGCGGAACCGGATGTCGAAGAAGAAAGTTGAAGTTGTGGATTAGCAGCGGGGATGGTGTCGTTTTGCCGCTGTTGTCTCGCACCAGAGCGTAAGACGCATGTTCTCAACTCGCACAGATTGGGATCTTCGACCTTCCCCATTATACTCCCTCCTGCAGCAAAAGCGTGCACGCGGGGAAGAAGTACTCGATCTGGCCGAATCCAACCCAACACAGTGCGGCTTCATTCACTCTTCATCGTCTCTCATCGATGCCGGATCACTTCAGCGTTCGGTGCTCTACGAGCCGGATTCCAAAGGTCTTTTCTCAGCACGTCGGGCGATCTCCGATTGGTATAAGCGGCAAAACATCGCCGTAGATCCCGCCCGTATTATCCTTGCCTCGAGCACAAGCGAAGCATACTCATTCCTGTTCAGACTTCTCTGCGATGTTGGTGACGTTGTTGCCGTTCCAAAGCCAAGTTACCCTCTGTTTGAATACCTTGCCCGTCTGAATGACATTCTGTGCCTGGAGTATCGTCTGGCCTACGACGGTGAATGGCACATCGACCTCCCCTCGGTTGACGATGCTCTCTCTTCGAACGCTGAAGCGCTGATTCTTGTCCATCCCAACAATCCGACCGGCTCATTCGTGAAGAAGGAAGAACGGGATCGGATCCTGTCTTTAGCGCTAGCCCGAAAAATCCCAATCATTGTGGACGAAGTCTTCAGCGCGTTTTCGTTCGCCAGGGATGAACGCCGTGCAGGGAGTTTTGCCGGGACAGATTCAATGCTGACATTCACCATGAATGGTTTGTCGAAACTCCTCGGACTTCCTCAGATGAAGCTGGCGTGGATCGTCGTGTCGGGTCCGGATACTGAGTGTGCAAAGGCGCTTCAGCGTCTTGAGATCATCGCAGACACGTATCTCTCTGTTGGCACTGCTGTCCAGCAGATACTGCCGCGCCTCCTGAACGACCCTGAAGCGATGACCGAACAAATTCTTACTCGCACGAGAAGCAACTATGAGTTTTTGAGAGCGGCGTGTGAGGCCGGTTCGCCTGCAACGCTCTTTCAGTGTGAAGGGGCTTGGAATGCCGTTCTGCGTTTTCCAGCGAAGAAGTCGGATGAGGACTGGGCTTCCGAGTTACTCCAGAGCGCCGGAGTTCTCACACATCCCGGTCACCTCTTTGGCATCGAGATGAAATCGTGTGTTGTCGTGAGCTTGTTGCCGGAGCTAAGCGCGTTTTCTGAGAGCATCAGAAGGATTCTCGCCGCCGTCGAGTGATGAGTGACAAGCCTCTGTTGGTTGTATGCAGTTCAATTGTTTCGATCGAGAAGGGTATAGTGACCGCCGCCGATCCGAAAGAAAAAGTCGCAATCCTTATTACCCGGGTGTTCGACTCCTACCTGTCGGAATTCCTCATTATCACCAGGCGGGCGAAGACGACGTTTGAGCAGAGAGATTGGCGGGGAGGAAAGAGAGACGCAGCCGAAAGGCTCAGTGTTTACGAAAAAGTCCTGTCTCAAATCGCTGTTCAGATCGAAGGCATCCTTGGCCGCGATGCAACCGATCGCCAAAACTGGATAACCATCAAACGCATCTTTGCCGGACTCATTGCCGGCAGACAGAATGAGGATGTCGCCGAGACCTTTTTCAATTCGGTAACACGAACACTTCTGAAGACCGTCGGTATCGACAGAGAGGTGGAGTTCTTTCATCTCGAAACTAGGCCTTTGAGGGCAGGACTCGGCCCGCCTCTCTACAGGAAGTTTGAAGACAATCGTGCAACGACAGACCTCATCCGAACGATCATCGACGATCATCGATTCAATGCGCACTATGAGGATCTCGAGCGAGACATCGATCTGGTAGCGAGTGAAGTGGATCTCTTGCTGTGGCCGACCGTCCGGAACAGCAAGCACTACTCGATGGAGATTCTGAGGCCCTGTTTCTACAGAAACAAAGTGGCATATATTGTGGGCAGGATATTGTTGGATAGGAGTGTTTTGCCCCTCATCATCCCATTCTACAACGATGAGTCCGGTGTTCACATCGATTCTGTGCTGATGGACGAGGCCGATGCGAATAACATCTTCGGGTTTTCTTATTCCTATTTCCACGTTGAGGTCGACGTTCCGAGCGAGCTCATCGCATTCCTGAGTTCCATCCTTCCACATAAGCCTCGGGCGGACCTCTACAACGCTATCGGTTTCAACAGGCATGGGAAGACTGAGTTTTACAGGGATCTGCACCGATTTGTTCACGTCTCACGGAAGCAATTTGTCTTCGCCCCGGGAAGAGAAGGGGCGGTGATGACAGTGTTCACGCTCCCAAACTACAACTACGTTTTCAAAGTGATCAAGGATCAGCCGTGTTTCCTCCGGTCCAGTGCTATCACGGACAAGACAATTCTCAAGGCCGAGGTGCAGCAGAGATATAGGTTTGTCTGTAATCGCGACAGGGTGGGCAGACTCGTCGACACGCAAGAGTTCGAGAATGTCCGATTCAAAGCAAAACGATATTCGGAAGAAGTGTTGAAGGAGTTCGCGGTTGCCGGGAAAAACGCCGTGTCATTGCAGGATGGGTATGTCGTCATCAGTCATCTGTATCTGCAACGGAAAGTCACACCGATCCCCATCTACTTTCAACAGGAGCGAGACCCGCGTGCCATCCGGCAGGTGGTCATCGACTTTGGGTATTTCATAAAGGATCTCGCAGCAACGGGGCTCTTCCCGGCTGATCTGTTTAACACGTGGAACTATGGAGTCACGGAAGGAAACAGAGTCGTGCTGTACGACTATGACGATGTCATTCCGCTGGAAGACGCAACCTTCAAACGCAAACCCGGTGCGATGGACGAATACGAGGAAATGAACCCGGAGGAGGATTGGATCGTCGCCGAGCCGACCGACTTCTTTGTCGATGAGATCGACTCGTTCGTCGGTATTCCCTATGCGCTTCGGGGCCTCTTCAATTCAGAACACAAGGATCTCTTCACGATGGGGTTTTGGGAAAACATCAAGGCGCGTGTCGACAAAGGAGAGATTATCGATATCATTCCGTACGACAGGGAGAAGCGTTTCCGAAGACTAACACGCGAAGCATAGGATTCCATCCGCTGCTCCAAAACACGGCTCAGGAGCCCGATTGGTCACAAAGGTCTTGACAGTCAGGTCAGACCTTTCTTACTTTGCACCAGCGTAGCACAAGGGCAGGACGACATTCAAACCCCACGGGAATCGGGAGAAATCACAGGAAACGGAGAACTCTTGGAGCGTCCTGATCGTTCAATGAAGAAAGGCCGGGGAGGTTCAATCTCCGGGTCGAGATCAATTTCCTGCAACATCGTTGCTCTTGTATTCGTATTCAGGGAAGTGCGTTTTTTCTTTTCATCACTATTCCAATTCATCAATCAGAGGTACCCATGGTCACCCATCGATGGTTACGCGTCGTCGGCGCGCTTGCGTCTCTCGCGCTTGTACTTCAGATCAGTCTGGCAGACAACGAGGGCTACAATGTTCCGGTTGAATACCAGAAGCTGAGCAATGGACTGAAAGTCATTCTTTCCCCCGATCACACCGCGCCGACAGTGGTCGTGGCCGTCTACTACAATATCGGATTCCGCATTGAGCCGAAGAACCGCACAGGGTTTGCACACCTGTTCGAGCACATGATGTTTCAGGGATCGGAGAATCTGGGAAAGATGGAGTTTATCCGGCTTGTGCAACGCAACGGCGGCGTTCTGAACGGGTCAACCCGGTTCGATTTCACAAACTACTTTGAAATCGTCCCTGCTCATAAACTCGAAACAGCGCTGTGGGCTGAAGCGGACCGGATGAAGGGTTTGAACATCACGCAGGAGAACCTGACCAATCAGCAAGGGGTTGTAAAGAACGAAGTACGGGTCAACGTTCTCAACCAGCCGTATGGCGGATTTCCGTGGCTCGATATGCCACAATACGCCAATGTCAACTGGAACAACGCGCACAATTTCTACGGTGACATGAAAGACCTGGACGCTGCGACACTGGCAGACGTTCAGGAATTCTTCAAGACGTTCTATGCACCGAACAACGCGGCCATCGCCGTGGTGGGGGATTTCGATCCGAAAGAAGCCCTCGCGATGATCAAGAAGTATTTTGGCGGCATACCGTCATCGCCTCAGCCGGCGAAACCAGACCTGACAGAGCCCCGTCAGGAGCAGGAGAAACGATTCACAAAGAAAGATACGCTCGCGAACCGGCCGGCAATCGCCATTGCCTACCATATGCCGGAGAGGAATACACCTGAGTTCTACGCGATGGGATTGTTGGATCAAATCCTTCTGCAGGGTGACGACAGCAAGCTGACCCAAAAACTCGTCAAGACTAAAGGGTATACAGATGGAGTCGGCGGAGGAATCAATCTCCTGGGGAACATGCACAACTACAATGGCCCGATGCTCTGGATGGCCAATCTCATTCACGACAAGTCGGTGAGTGCCGATGACATTCTGAAGGCATGGGATGAAGTCATCAACGACGTGACTTCAAAACCGATCGATCGTGCGTCAGTCGATCGCGCGTTGGTAAAACTCCGATCGAATTTCTATGACAATGTGGGAGGATTCTTCGGATTTGGCAGGGCAGATCTCCTCGCTGCCTTCGCGTTGTTTGACGATGATCCGGCGCGCATCAACACACTGGAAGATCAGTTCAAGAAAGTGACACCCGAGTTGATGCAAAAGACCGTGCGTGAATATCTGCGCTCGACCAACCGGACCATTTTGATTGTCGAACCGAAATCAGGCTCATAAGGAGAGAGGCCATGAAACGAATCGTCTTGAATATTCTGATGTCAATGTTCGTGCTGGGCATTCCTGCCGCAGCACAGAAACAGCTCCCGCCAGAAGGGGGCAAACCGAAAGACTTCTCGCTCCCAAAGAAACAGCAATTCAAGCTGTCAAATGGACTGGAAGTCACATTAGTTCCATTTGGTGTGGTCCCGAAGGTCTCGGTCAGCGTTGTTGTGCGGACCGGCAATATCAACGAAAAAGAGAATGAGATCTGGATGATGGATATTCTCGGCGATCTCATGAAGGAGGGAACCAAGACCCGCTCCGCCGAGCAGGTTGCTCAGGAAGCTGCCAGCATGGGAGGCGATGTGAACATCGGTGTTGGGCCTGACCTGACGACCATTTCAGGGGATGTGCTCTCTGAATTCGGTTCGCAGCTGATCCGGCTTCTGGGTGATGTCATCAGGAATCCGCTCCTGCCGGAGTCAGAGCTCGCGCGTCTAAAAAAGGATCGGGTACGTGATTTGAGCGTTCAGAAGTCGCAGCCGGGAAGCCTTGCTCTTGAAGAATTCCGTAGAACAATGTATCCAAATCATCCGTACGGCAGACTCTTCCCGACTCAGGAGATGATCGAGAAGTATTCCATCGACGATGTCCGGGGATTCTACAAGAACAACTTCGGGGCTCAACGAACCAGCATCTTTGTCGCTGGACGGTTTGACGCAAAGGCAATGGAGGCGGCAGTACGGGAAGCGTTCGACGGATGGGAAAAGGGTCCTGCGATCTATGTGAACATCCCCAAGCCGGTGACGAAGAAGTCATTTGGCCTGGTGGAACGTCCTGGTGCTCCGCAGTCGACAATTTATGTGGGCATTCCCGTCCTCAATCCGTATGACAAAGACTACGTAAAAATGATGGTGACCAATTCACTTCTGGGGGGATCCTTCGCGTCGCGTATTACCGCAAACATTCGTGAAAAAAAGGGTTACACCTATTCACCATACAGCCAGGTGTCATCGCGATATCGTGACGCGTACTGGGTAGAGGTTGCGGACGTGGGCACCGATGTGACAGGGGCAGCGCTCAAAGAGATATTGGGGGAAGTAAGGCGATTGGCCAGCGAGCCGCCTCCGGAAGACGAACTGAAGGGGATCCAAAACTACCTGGCGGGGACGTTTGTTCTGCAGAACTCTACACGGCAGGGGATCATCGGACAGCTGAACAATCTGAAACTGCACGGCTTGCCCGATTCCTATTTGGCGAATTACGTGAAGAATGTACACGCTGTGACGCCGCAGGATGTTCAACAAATCACCAGGAAATACATCCGCGATGATGAAATGACACTGGTGATCGTTGGCGACAAGAAAAAGGTGGAGGAGCAGATCAAGGATTATGCGAACCCGAGTCCTGAGAAGAAGTAACATACTCGCGTGACCGTTCCATGGCTCTTGAGAAGACAGCCCGTCGAATCACTTGGCGGGCTGTTTCTTTCTTGTTCCATGTTTCTTTCGCGATGCACGGGCCTGAATGGTATCCATCTTTTCATGCAACTGCTGCAACATCAATTCGGATTTTACGTTGACCTGATAGTCCTGTTCTGCTCGCAGCCGATCCTTGATTTGCGCCCTGTTCTGACTCATCATGATCAGAGGCGCCTGAAGAGATGCGACCAGAGCAAGAATAAGATTCAGGAATACGAATGGGTACGGATCAAACAGTGTGAACAACAACTCGATGATATTCAGAACGCACCAAATACCAATACCCCCGAGAAAATAGATGACAAATTTCCAGCTCCCGACAAAATCCGCCACCCTGTCGGCAAGTCTGTCACCAAAGCTCATCTGTTCGTCCATTTCCTCGTTGATGTTCTTGGACGCAAGGGATGTCACGAGCTCGTTGGTCGCCTGGAGGCGCTTTCCGATCTCATTGATCATCGAGATGGCAACAATGGGGCGTGTCGACAAGAAGTTGATAAACTCCTCCCGCCACATCTCGAGGAGTCGGCAATCTTCGATTGCTTTTGCCGTGGCTGTCCTCGGTAGGCCGCTGATGAGAGCAAGCTCCCCGAAAAAGCCCCCCCTGTTGATGGTTGAGACACGAATGTCTTCCTGATCCTGTTCGGAAAGGATACAGATCTCTATGGCTCCGTCTTCAACAATGAACATTGAGGAACCGACATCTCCTTTGCGAAACAGAACCTCAGACTTCCGGATCGAACGCTCATGCCAGAGCAGCGTAAGAAGGTTGAGATCCTCCGCGGAGAGGTTTTCGAACATCGGAATCTTGGTCAGAAATTCTCGAGTAGTCATAAAGGTTCAGCGCCTCCTGCCCAATGATAAGCAATCAGCGAGCAAGAAAAAAGCCCCCACAGTACAGATATTCCAACAGATATTCCATATTGAAATGGAGAGAATGATGTCGTATCTTACATCGGAGATATAAGTGTTGGACGCTTAGCTCAGCTGGTTCAGAGCGCCGCCCTTACAAGGCGGAGGTCGCTGGTTCGATCCCAGCAGCGTCCACGAGCCCTTGTCCCGATGAAGAA
>JBGPAN010000183.1:0-7644 GCA_041480785.1 Bacteroidota bacterium
CGGCCGACCTTTCCCACGTTCTCCGTGTCGTGGAGCAAGTCGGCGAATTCATGGATGGAGAAAAGATCATCGTCAGCAAGAGCACCGTTCCTGTCGGGACAGTGGATCGGATCAAGCAACTGCTGAGAAAGAAAACGAAATTCCCGTTCGAAGTCGTCTCGAATCCAGAATTCCTTAAGCAAGGCTCTGCTGTACAGGATTCTCTGAAGCCTGACAGAATCGTCGTCGGAACGAGGAGCAAGAAGGCCGCGTCAATACTTCAGGAATTGTATCAGCCATTCGTGGCGGCGGGCAACCCCATTTTGATCATGGATGAGCGGAGTTCCGAGGTGACAAAGTATGCCGCAAACGCGTTTCTGGCGACAAAGATCTCCTTCATGAATGAACTGGCTAATTTCTGTGAGGAAGTCGGCGCGGACATTGATTCCATCCGAAAAGGGATCGGCTCAGACGCGCGCATTGGCAAACAATTTCTTTTTGCGGGTGTCGGGTACGGTGGTTCGTGTTTTCCGAAAGACGTGAAAGCGCTGATCAAGACTGCAGAAAAATACAAACATGACTTTACGATTTTGCGCGCAGTCGACGAGCTGAATGAGAATCAAAAGAGGGTTCTGTTCCGCAAACTCAACAAGCATTTCAAGAACCGACTCAAAGGGAAGACGATCGCCCTGTGGGGGCTTTCGTTCAAACCACAGACAGACGACATTCGCGAAGCGCCTTCGCTGGTTATCATTCGGGAATTGCTGGCAGCGGGAGCGAAGGTGCGGGCACATGATCCGATCGCGAACGCCATCGTGAAGCAGCTCTTCCGTGGCGAGGTGGAATTCTTCGACCGTTCGTACGAAGCCCTGAAAGATGCCGAAGCCTTAGTGGTAGTGACCGAGTGGAACGAATTCCGGAATCCGGATTTCTCAAAAATGAAAAAACTGATGAAGAGGCCTGTCATTCTTGACGGAAGAAACATATACGATCCCAAGGAGATGAAGGAACACGGCTTCACCTATTACAGCATTGGGCGCTGATTTCCAAGGTTGTCGGTTCAAGATCCCGGTTGACCTGAGTCGACCGGGATTTTATGTTTATGTGGCATAGATTGTGCTATTTTTGCACAGGCATTCTCCATTTTGGGGGTGGCTTCGGACGACATTCGGAGGATTGTATGGACAGACGAACGTTCTTTGTCAAGTCAATCGGGGCCTCGGCTCTTGCCAGTTCATACCTTGCTTTTGGGAAGCAGAAGGACCTTCTGACCTCGTCTATGCTTGCAGCTGGGCCGGCGCCGTTTGATCTCGTCGCGGTTCGTGGGGGCGAAGCGGAGGTCATGTTCCAGAAGGGGATTGAGGCGCTGGGTGGAATAGGAGCATTTGTGAAGAAGGGACAGAAAGTCGTCATCAAACCGAATGTTGGATGGGATGTGCTCCCCGAGCGCGGTGGAAACACGAACCCCAAACTGGTCTCAGAAATCATCAAGCAATGTCTGAGCGCAGGAGCGAAGGATGTCTACGTCTTCGATCACACATGCGATTCCTGGCAACGATGCTACAAGAACAGCGGGATCGAAGCTGCAGTCAAGGACGCCGGCGGCAAGATGGCGCCCGGGCATACGGAGAATTACTATCACGAGGTGAGCGTTCCGAAGGGGAAGGTCTTGAAAAGCACCAAGGAGCACGAGCTCGTGCTCGAAGCAGATGTGTTCATCAATGTGCCGATTCTCAAAAATCATGAGTCGGCACGCATAACAGCTTCTTTGAAGAACCTCATGGGTAATGTCTGGGATCGCGGGTTCTGGCATGGCAACGATCTCCATCAGTGCATCGCGGATTTCGCTACCTATCGCAAGCCAACGCTCAATGTTGTCGACGCTTACTACGTGATGAAGCGAAATGGACCGCGTGGAGTTTCTGTCGAAGATGTCGTCACGATGAAGGCACAACTACTTTCCACCGACATGGTCGCAATCGACACGGCAGCAGTGAAGCTCTATGGGGCGGATCCCAAAGAAATCCGCCATATCCAGATAGCGGCTGAACAGGGAGTCGGCCGCAGTGATCTGGAGAATCTCAACATCAAGCGCATCACAGTCTGAGGCAGTTCCTTGCAGTCACTCAAGAAGATCAGGGTTGTTGTAGCGATCGTGGTGTTTGTCCTCGCGGCGGTGGTCTTCTTGGACTTCACCGGTCATGTGCCCCCGGCACTCACGACGGTTCTTGGATCGCTGCAGCTTGTCCCTGCAGTTGCGAAACTCTTCACCGGTCTCAACATCGCATCGTTCGGCCTCCTCTTTGTTGTTTTTCTCACGGTTGCCTTTGGACGCGTCTACTGTTCGACCATCTGTCCGCTTGGGACTTTGCAGGATATCGTCATCAGGCTCTCTGGTCGAATGCGCCGGAGGCAATGGTATCGCCACAAGGCTGCACCGGTTGCGATCCACTATGCGATTTTCGGCGCAAGCGCAATCGCAGTAGTTGCAGGGAGCATGGCACTCGTCGATCTGCTGGAACCGTTCAGCAATTTTGGGCGAATTCTGACAAACCTGGGGGACCCCGTTGTGGTCTCCCTCAACAACGCGACCGCTTTCATCTTTGGCCGACTCGGAATCTTCGGTCTCTATCACGTGCCTTTGTTGCACATGCAGGCAATTGCTGTCCTGTTGACACTGGTGTTTCTCGGTGTACTCATCTATCTGTCGTACAAGCATGGTCGACTCTTCTGCAATCTCCTCTGTCCTGCGGGGGCGCTGTTGAGCATTATTTCAAGGATTTCCTTTTTCAAACTCGTCATTGTCGAGGAGCGGTGCACCGATTGCGGGTTCTGCGAAATGGTCTGCAAGGCGAACTGCATTGACGCCGAGTCGAAGATAATAGATTTCAACGCCTGTGTAGGCTGCTACAATTGTATCGACGCGTGCCCCACGGTCGCTATGAAGTTCGAGGGTTTTGGCACGAAAAAGGAAAAGGCAAAACCCGCCCCTGTTGATGAGCCTCGGCGCGCTTTCTTCGGGGCAGTCCTCACCGCCGCTTCGACGATGATCTTTCGGGGGAACAATGGCGGGAATGACGAAGCCGCAAAGGTCGTATCTTATGACCAGAGTCGCAAAACGCCCGTCACGCCTCCTGGAGCGAGAAATCAGAGCAGGTTTTCCAACCTTTGTACGGCATGCCATCTGTGCATCAGCGTTTGTCCTCCTCAGGTTATCTCTCCATCGCTTTTCGAGTACGGACTTGCCGGGATCATGCAGCCACGGATGAACTACAATGCCGCCTATTGCACCTACGAGTGCGTTCTCTGCACGCAGGTATGTCCCAGTGGAGCGCTTCTCCCTCTGGATATTGCCGCGAAGAAAGAGGTCCAACTCGGCAAGGCGAGCTTCATTAAGGACGATTGCGTCGTCATAACCAAGAAGAAGGACTGTGGTGCTTGTGCCGAACACTGTCCGACCAAAGCAGTCAAGATGGTGCCTTACGAGGTGAAGTTGATGTTGCCTGAGTTGAACAATGACATCTGTGTCGGCTGCGGTGCATGCGAACACGCGTGTCCGACGACCCCGCGGAAGGCGATCTATGTTGTCGCCAACACTGTTCACCAGAAGGCGAAAAAGCCGCAGGTGCAGAAACTCGAAAATCCGCTCGAGTCGCAGAAAGACTTTCCCTTCTAGTTGGCGATACATCTTCGCCCGTTCGTTCTCTGTAGCAAGAGTCTTTCCTTTCCGGTATATTTCCATGAGCAAGTCACCTTCACAACAGGAACGGTCCCATGAAAACCTCAACGATACTCACCTCAACGTTGCTGATTCTCGCTGTGCTCTTCACCTCGTGCAATAGACAGGAGTCATCTATGATGAAACAGAGCTTCGGCAAAACTTCCGACGGAACAGAAGTCTTCCTCTATACTCTTCGGAACAAAAATGGTATGGAGGCGCGCATTACGAACTATGGCGGAATTGTCGTCTCGTTGCTGACCAAGGATCGCAACGGCAATCCAGCAGATATTGTTCTGGGATACGATTCTCTATCGAGCTACATCAAAGACACTCCGTACTTCGGCGCGCTCATCGGCCGGTATGGGAACAGAATCGGAAAGGGAGAGTTTCAGTTGGGCGGGGTCAAATACACCTTGGCAATCAACAACGGTGCGAATCATCTTCATGGTGGATTGAAGGGATTTGACAAAGTCGTCTGGAGCGTTGATGAGAAAACAAGCATCCCAGGGGAATCACTTGTTCTGACGCATCTCAGCAAAGACGGCGAAGAAGGATATCCGGGCAATCTCACCGTCCGGGTCGTCTATGCAGTAACGAGCAACAATGAACTGAAGATTGACTACTCAGCCAGCACGGACAAGGCAACCGTTGTCAACCTCACCCATCATTCGTACTTCAACCTCGCCGGTGCAGGGACTGGTCCCATTCTCGATCATGAATTGTTCATCGATGCTGCCCGATTCACGCCGGTAGACAGCGGTCTCATACCGACGGGAGAACTGAGGAGTGTAAGTGGGACTCCCATGGACTTCACGACACAGACCACCATCGGCGCGAGGATTGCCGACAGCTACGAGCAACTGCAAAAGGGGGCTGGGTATGATCATAACTGGATCCTCAACAAACCATTGGGATCGATGGGCCTGGCCGCTCGGGTCTACGATAAGACGTCGGGCCGAATCATGGAGGTTTTGACGACGGAGCCCGGAATACAATTCTATTCGGGCAATTTCCTCAATGGAACGCATGTCGGCAAAGGCGGAGTGAAGTATCAGCATCGCTATGGGCTCTGTCTTGAGACGCAACACTTCCCGGATTCCCCCAACAAGCCGGAATTTCCGACGACAGTGTTGGAACCCGGGAAGACTTACACATCAACAACGGTCTATCGGTTTTCTGCGAAGTAGCGATCTTCAAGCGACCCTCACTTCACATTGGGTACCGATGGAGGTGATAGTCACTTCCAAAAATCACTTGCTTTTGCGTGTGCGTTAACGCATCTTTGTTCCCAGCAGCCCGGCAACTCCTGCATCGAGCCTGAGATCCCCGATTGTTGCCTGAGGGCGGCGCTATTCTCTTCCGTTCCTACCGCATCTATGACTCTTCTCCTGGAAGTCAGATCGATCACCAAGAGTTTCGGACCGACGCATGCCTTGCGTGAAGCATCCTTTGCGCTCAAAGAAGGGGAGATTCATGCTCTTGTCGGCGAGAACGGTGCTGGCAAGTCCACTTTGATGAAAATCCTCGCAGGTGTTCATCGAAAGGACGAGGGGCAGGTCTTCCTTTCTGGGCGGGAAGTCAATCCGCTCTCTCCTCAGGAAGCACGCAGTTTGGGCATCGGTACGGTATTCCAGGAACTCAGCCTGTGCAACAATCTGTCGGTGGCCGAGAACATATTCGCCAATCGCCAGCCCGGCTCCTTCGGATTGATCAATCACCGCGAGTTGAACAACCTCACCCATCAGTATCTCAGAGAATTCAATGTCGCCATTCATCCGGAGACTCTCGTCGGTGATCTTCATCTGTCGCAAAAACAGATTATCGAGATTCTGAAGGCGGTGTCACTGAATGCCAAAGTCCTCATTCTTGATGAGCCGACATCGGCGTTGGAGCGGCCCGATGTCATCAGGCTCTATGAGCTGCTGAACAGATTGAAGGGCCTGGGGACAGGAATTGTCTTCATTTCTCATAAGCTCGATGAAGTGTTCCAGATTGCCGACAGGATCACGGTGTTTCGCGATGGCGAGCGCATCGCAACCCTGGAGACACTGGCAACAAGCCGGGACGAAGTGATCAAGTATATGGTGGGCAGAGAAATCCATCAGATCTATCCGGCGAAGGCGGCTCGCAGCGTCACTTCACGCATGAGGGTCACGAATTTCTGCCTGCAGGATGTCTTCAACAATGTAACGTTCGAGCTTCGTGCGGGAGAAATTCTCGGCGTGGCTGGACTGACCGGCTCAGGCAGGAGCGAGGTTATGCAGTCGATTTTCGCGTATCGTGCGAAAGATTCGGGAACCATTGCGTTGGAAGAAGTGCCCATCGATCTCGATACCCCGTACGAAGCAATACGGCATGGGATCGTTTATTCGCCGGAGGATCGCAAGGACCAGGGGTTGTTCCTGAATCACAGCGTTGCGATGAATGTGACTTCCGCCTGCCTTGAGGAATGCAGCACCTCCATTTTCCTCTCGAAGCAAAAAGAGACGGATGTCGCAACGCGGATGGTGGAGGATCTTGCAATAAAGGTTCAGAGCATTGACCAGGAAGTCAGTTCGCTCAGCGGAGGGAATCAACAGAAAGTTCTACTGGCGAAGTGCCTGGCGTGCAAGCCAACTGTCCTGATAGTAGATGAGCCGACGCGGGGGATCGATATCGGTTCAAAGATCGAGATCTATGACCTTTTGCGCAAGTTCACGTCCCGGGGCGGATCGGTTGTGCTGATCTCGTCCGAATTGTCCGAGGTCATCGGGCTCAGTGATCGCGTCGTTGTCTTCAAAGATGGGATGATTGTCGGCGAACTCGATTCGCAGATTACCGAACACGCTCTTATGGATCTGATGTTCCAACGCACATCTCGTGGTCCTCTATGAAAAAAATCTTCAAGATTCGCGAATTCGTCATCCTGCTTGCTGTGATCATCACGGCGGGCGCCTTCTACTTCGCACAGCCGGGCGAGGGAAACCGTTTTCTTTCTCTTTCGAACCTGGAAGCGGTGCTCATGGGCATGTCGCTGGACGGCCTGATCGCCATCGGGATGACATTTGTCATCATTACCGGAGGATTTGACCTTTCCGTGGGTTCGACGTTCGCCTTCGGCGGTCTGATCGTCGGGGTCTTGCTGCAAAGTGGCGTTTCGACACCGATTGCGTTCATCGCCGCCCTGATTGCAGGGGCGCTTGTGGGGATCTTCAATGGCTTTTTCATCACAAAGGTGAAGGTCAATCCCTTCGTCACGACGCTGGGTTCTATGACCATCGTCCGGGGCATCGTACTCCTTGCCACCCAGGGAAATTCCATTACCGGATTTCCGGATGGGTTTCTCGTCATTGGTCAGGAGAAGCTGTTCGGAGTGTTTTATCCGATCCTCATCATGCTCTTCTTTCTTCTGATCTCAGATTTTCTCTTGCGGAAATCACGGTTTTTGAGGAAAACGTACTACATCGGGGGGAATGAAGAGGCTGCCCGCCTCTCTGGCATTGATGTCGATCGGGTGAAAGTGTGGATGTACGTTCTCACTGGCATTCTTTCGGCGCTTGCCGGCGTGATCGCCACCGCCAAGACGGGAGCGACGTCTCCCATTGCAGGAACCGGCGCGGAGTTGCGAATCATCGCTGCGGTTGTCGTCGGAGGTGCCAGCCTTTCAGGTGGACGAGGTACGATATTCGGAACGTTCCTGGGATTGATGCTCACCAGCATCATCACGAACGGACTGGGGTTCCTGCGGATATCATTCTATGCAGAAGGAATCGTCTCGGGTACCATCCTCATCATCGCGGTCATGCTCGATCAGTTGACACGTGAGCGGCTCAAAGTGTTCATCCGGTTTCTTACTACTACAAGGAACAAGCGTATGGAACGTGCAATCAATGTCGTGCTCGCCTGCGTTGTCATCCTGCTTCTGGTGTTCAGGCCATGGGGTTCAACACTGTCGACCCGAGAAG
>JBGPAN010000184.1:0-7623 GCA_041480785.1 Bacteroidota bacterium
TGTCAGGACTTCTTCGCGTAGGACCGGCGTATGATACGATGCCAGACGCACAGCCATAGGCCAACTTATGGTGTTGGCTTCAGAACAACCTCGGCAACGGTCTCGTACGTCGCGGGCTGGTTGTTCATGTATGCTTCATAGATCTTGGGATTCCAGATCTCGATGCGCTCGAGAACCCCAAGAATGAGTACTTCATCTTCGATGCCTGCGAACTTCAGAAGATCCTGCGGGATCGACAACCGAGCCTGACTGTCGAGCTGACAATCGATGGCCCACTGAAGCAACGTTCGCACGAAAAATCGGTGTTGGGGATTGGAAGGGGAGAGACCCCGGATGGAGTCTTCGACCTTCGCCCACTCATCCTGCGGATACAGGAAGAGACACTGCTCAAATCCGCGCGTAACAATGAACGTGTCGTTCGCACCTGGTGACACGTTTTTGCGGACTTTCGCCGGGATGGCGATGCGTCCTTTATTGTCAACTGAGTACGAGTACCGCCCCTTGAACGAAGACATGAAAAACCACCTTCAAAAATGCCTGATTTTATTGGAGAAAACCCACCCCATATTCCCCACTTTTCCCCACATGGGATTGAAATTTAGGGAATTGGCGATTAAAGTCAAGGAAAAAGCGCTTGAAAATAAAGGGGTTTTGAATGTGTGGAAAAAGTGGCTGAGAATGCTGGTGATAACGATTCGGCATAATTCCCCACCGAAGCCTCAAAAGTGGCAAAGTTCGCCCTGATTTGGGGAAAGTGCCACCCGCCGGGGATAAGCAAGAAGGGGGGTTAGATGAGCTTCAAGTCGGAGAAGAGCTGTTCAATATTCTTCACCCCAATGAACTGCTGACCCATGAGTCCGGCAACTCGTGCAGCTTCGACGTTCTCGGCAAGGTCATCGATATAGAGAATCTCTCCTGGAGGGAGCGAGATCTGCTCGATGACCCGCGCGAAAATCTCAGGCTCAGGTTTAAACGCCTTCAACTGGTAGGAAAGAAAGTATGATGGAATATGCTGCAGCACGCGAAACGTATGAAGACAATACTCAAAGTGGACCGGATTTGTATTGCTGAGGAGACCCAGGGGTACTGATGCGCCGACGCGGCGTACGAGATCTTCCATTCCTTCTACTGGCTCTCCAATGATCGATAGCATCGCGATTTGGAAATCGTGCTTAGAAAAATAATCCTTCCCCCCATGAGAGTGTGGCAGCATTCTGTCGTGCCCGTTGAAGAGCACATCAAGACTGGCAAAGAAATCTTCCGTCGAGTCATCCCCCCTTTCGTACCGCTTCACAATGCCGATAATGTTCGACTGGTAGTATCTACGGTTATCGGATGTGTCAATCGAAAGGGACCGGAGAAATGCGGCAGGTTCAATGTGCACCAGTACATTGCCCACGTCGAAGATGACATATGATGGCTGATGGTGTGCCAACGCTTTCGTTACTTCTTGTGGTGTCCGTTGCTCTTGCACGTGTCGAGTTGTTCCCTGAGCAAGCCCCGGTGGCCGAATTCCTAAGCACGCATTTTCAGATAACCAATGATATCCCGATCTGCTTCTGTCGGGAGAGCTTTATTATGGCGCCGAGCAATACCATCCTGTGATCACACGACGAACTTCTTACGAGCTATCCGCATAACCGGATGCTCACCGCCTCGGTTATCTCAATGACCGTGTAGTAACCGCGTGCAGTGGTTCCACAATTTACCATTTGAGTTTTCCCGAGAACATCGATTCCCCGGGACTCATGGATATGGCCGCACACAAGAACGTGCGGCTGTCGGAGTTCAACAAACTCCCGGACAGCCAGACTCCCAACGTGCTTTCCGATCAGAATTTTGTCGAGGGCTGTTCCTCTGGGCGGAGCGTGTGGCACAAAGATCTTCCAACGGGCAGCGTCGATATCCCGCCAACCCATGTTGGCGCGCTGGGTGATCTCCGTTTCGGAAATCTCATATGGCGTATTCATCGGTGTGAACGGAGAACCGGCGACACCGAAGAATCCTGCATCACCGACAACAATTCCTTTTGCATTGATGTTCACATGCAGCGTTTCATATGCTGAGTCGAAAGCAGGGGGATCCATGTTCCCCGCGACGGCGACTACCGGTTTGCCAAACTTCTGGAGTCCCTGGATGACGGAGCCGGCCTCATCGGGTGTGCCGTGAGTGGTGAGATCTCCGGCGATGATCACTGCGTCGAACGGTGATTCCGTCCGCAGAATCGCCTCGAGTCGATCGTATGATCCATGGACGTCACTGAACGCAATGATTCGCATCGAGAGACCTGCCGCTTTGTTGAGCGATCCTGTGGTTTCGAGTGCACGAGAAAGATCGCCAGAAGTTCGGAGAATTGAAAATGCCCTTCTGCATAAGGATTTCCCACTTGTATTTGCCTCCAAGCGTCGTTACTTTTCCGTAAGGAATCCGCCGAACGAAAAGAGTGAGTGTTCAGTGATTACACGTGACTATTTTATGAGGATGATTCACCAGCTGGCGCAGGTAATCGCCAAAGTACTGAAAATCAATGAGGCGAAACAGTACGACAACGCATTGGAGGAAATCCAGCTCTCGTCGAAGCAATTATTGGGTATGGATCTGCGGCTGCTCACCTCTCTCTCTGAAACCGAGTTCATTCGGCTGCTGTCGCTCGGAGAGCGTTTTGATGTAGAAAAGTGCGTTGTGACGGCGGAACTCCTGCGGCTCATAGGAGAGGTGCGGGAACAACAGGCGGACGAAAATGGATCATACTGTTCTTATACGACATCGCTGAGTCTCTTCCTCGAGTTGTTGTTCCGGGAATCGGAAGCGCTGCCAAAGGCATACTTCGATGAAATCGATGTGTTGATCAGCAAGCTCTCCACCTACGAACTCTCGTCTGATCTTCTTCAGAAACTCTTTCGCTTCTATGGAATCGTTGGGAGATATGACGTCGCGGAGAATGTTTTATTCGATCTTGTTCAAAGAGATCCGGGGTTTGGCGCGGAAGGGGTGAAGTTCTATGAGCGACTGCGGATGAAAAGCGACAAAGAGTTGGAGCAGGGAAATCTCCCGCGCAATGAGATCGAGGCGGGGCTCGCGGAGCTTCTCAAAACAATGAAATAACGAAAGACGCGGAGGTGCGAAATGGTGACGGCGTTAGTATTGCTGAGTGTGGAACAGGACAAGACAAACGGCGTGGCGGAAAAAATCACGGCAATCCGCGGCGTGACGGAAGTATACTCCGTGGCAGGCAGATATGACCTCGCTGTGATCATCCGGGTGAAAGAAAATGATCAATTGGCTTCGATTGTCACCGATGAGATCAGGAAAGTCGAAGGGATAGAACGGTCGGAGACCCTGATCGCTTTCAGGGTCTACTCGCGATTCGACCTCGAGTCGGCGTTCTCACTTGGAATAGAACCAAGGCGCGCGTAACAAGAAGGTACCAGTAGTCAGTTTCAGGGGAAGTCGAAGACTGATTGCTGTAGACGCTCAAAACGATTATTGAAGTCGCGCAATGGAGCTCGTACACTTGAAGGGCGCCCAACCCTTGGCGGTCGTTTTCTATTCACAATTCGCTACTCACTATTCACTATCTATCCACCCCCAAGCTTCTTCTTTGCCTCATCACTCATTCTGCTCGAGTTCCACTCCGGCTGCCACACAATGCGCACATCGGCATCTGCGACACCGGGAATTTTCTTCAGCCGCTCTTTCACTTGTTGAGAAATAACGTTGCTTGCCGGACATCCGGGTGAGGTGAGTGTCATTTTCACCCCGACCCAGTCATCAACAATTGTGACTCCGTACACCAAACCCAGGCTCACGATATCAACCGGGACCTCCGGATCGTAACATTCCCGCAAGGCGCTGTAAATGTTCTCTTCAGTAATCGTTGTTGCCTGATCGCTCTTCACTGCGCACTCCGTTCTAGGTTGATGGAGAATCTAACTCGAAGTTCTTTATGCCTGCCACAGGACAGCCCGAGCTATGAACGCAGGATCCGCACCCCGGATCGAGCACGGGCACATGCGTCAGGCAGCGCGGACATCGTTCAGAAAACGGGTTCTCAAGAACATTTCTGCATTGAGGGCACATGCGTGTCTCTGATCGCAGCTTATCCTGAAGAGTTATCATATGAGGATGTGAGAGAGAATCCCCCCCACGAGAAAAGCAACGATCCAAGTTCCCGCCCAAACCGTCAGCGCCTCTTTCCAACCGCGCTCCTTCATCATCACCATCAAAGAAGCGATACACGGAGTGAAAAGCGTTATTGTCACGAGAGCGACCACCACCTGGTTTGGCTGAAGGGCCAGATTGTAGAGTCCAGCCGCTCCAAAATCTCTCCGCACCATGCCCATCACGAAAGCCGTAGAAGCCTCGTGGGGGAGCTGCAACCATTTCGTTGTCAATGGGCTGAGGAGGTTCTGCCATACGGTGAGAAGACCTGTCACCTGCAGCACACCGACCGCAAGGGCCCCGACAAAGAACCATGGTGCAGCTTCCTTCATAAAGAAGTAGGACCTGTAGGCCGTTTTTCTTGCGACGTTGTCTATGCGGGGGATCCGCATGGCCGGAAGATCAATCAACAATGGAGTGGTTGATCCGGGGAGAATCCGATGAAGGACGGTACCGACGGCGACAAAAATGACAAAAATGGTGATACTATAGATAGCCATGGCGGCGAATCCCGCACCGGCCAAAAATGCGGCGACAACCGCAAGTTGAGCAGAACAAGGGACAGCAAATTGAAGAATGGCTGACGCAATGGTCTTTTCCCTCTCACTCCCGAGCAAACGAGTTGTGACCGTTGCCATCGTGACGCATCCGAAGCCCAAGATCAGCGGTATGACGGCAGAACCGTTCAAACCAATTGCATTCAGGCTGCGATCCACAAGTGTGGCAAGGCGCGGCAAGTAGCCACTGTCCTCCATCAGAGCAAGAGAAAGATAAAAGGCGATGACCAGTGGAAGGAGAAGAAAAGTCAGGTAGGTGACTGTCATCGAAATGACCCCAAATTCGCCGACGAGAAGAATGCCGAGCCAAGAAGTTGGTGAGATATACTGGGTGATAATTCCGCGGATCCACGGTTCCCAGAGCCCATGACCGAGTGTCGATTCGGTGAAGTTGACGACATCTTGGGCGACGAGTTTTCCGACAAAGAGATAGATGACGTACAGCGCGAACACAATCAAGGGAATCCCGGTCCATGGATTGACGGCCCAGCGGCCGAGCAGGGTCGCAAACCGCGTACGAACATTCTTTTCAACGAGTACGGAGTTGATGATGATGTTGACGCGATTCCGTCGATCGATATAAAGAGATTCGCGTTCGTGTCCGGGAGCAATGCCGTGACGCTGAGAAACTCCTTCGTCTCCTTCGATGATCAGGAGTGCTTCCGCCTCTGATCCGGTCTCGGAGAGCAGGGAATGCAGTCGATGATGAAGAGCCGGATTCTGTGATCCTCTGCGCGCCTGGTACAGTGCGGAATCGATCTGGTCAAAGCCGGCGCGTGTGGTTGCGGTCGTTCGGAAAACGGGAACGCCAAGAGATGATGAAAGAAGTCTTGTGTCGATCTCAAGGCCGAGTTTCTCCACCTCGTCCATGAAGTTGAGGATAACGGCGACCTTCTTTCCCATGTCGATCAACTGCTGGGTGAGAAAGAGATCGCGCTCGAGGTGAGAGGCGTCGACAACGTTCAAAATAATATCAGCCTGGAGAACGACATCACGTGTAACGGCTTCTTCGTCGGTAAAGGAGGAAATTCCATAAACACCGGGAGTGTCAACAATTTCGAACGACTTGTAGCGTCCTTTGGTGAATTCGATTGTCGTGCCGGGATAGTTCGAGACATCGACGTACATCCCTGACAGGTAGTTGAAGAAGAGGGACTTTCCGACATTCGGATTGCCAACGAGAGCGACGCTCAGCGTTGATCCGTCATCGCGGGTAACCTCGATGCCGGCATGTAGATGCTTCTCGATGTGGTCATCAAGCGCCGGTTCGTGAAAAGCGGATGTAGAATGATCTCGCATGGTCGTGTATTACGCTTTCACTTGTTCCTCGGCATTCACGTAGGCGACAAGGATATTCCGGGCGAGCGTGACGCCGATGGCAATCTCCTGACGATGTTTCTGGATGACTACAGTCCCGCCTGGAAGTCTCTCCAGGCATCGGATGAACTCCCCCTTCACAACACCCAGACGGATCAACTGGGAGCGGCTTCGACCTTCCGGTATTTCAACAACTACCAGTCGGCTTCCCTTCTGGACTTGGTGCAAAGGAACGGAGTTCGTTTTCATATTTGAGACTGAATTCCCGAAAATGAGGCAAAAATTGGCAATTTTGATATAGGACTAGAATAGTCTTATTATATGTAATTGTCAATAATCGAATTTGAAAATTGGGCAAAATTAAACAATCTTAAGAGGAATTCCCTTCAAATTCTGCGATTTCGAGGCAAGGGAAAATTGATGGCCTGGTCATTGCTACAACACCGATACAAGTCAATCAATTCCTTTCATATGTGTTGGTGAGCATGATAAGTCTTTCCGGTAAGGTAGCGCTTGTGTCCGGCGGCTCGCGTGGCATCGGAGCGGCTGTTGCGAAGATGATGGCGAAAGCCGGAGCAACTGTTGCATTGATGTACGGAACGCACAAACAAGATGCTCTTCGAACAGCGCATGAAGTTGCTCGCTGTGGGAGTGAGTGTCTGATCGTTGGCGCTGACGTTGCCAGGTCGACCGATGTTCAGCGTGCGGTGCGAACGGTTCTCGATCACTTCGGAAGAATCGACATCCTTGTGAATAGCGCAGGAATCTGGAAACGTGGCGTGATGGGGAAGATGACCGAGAAGCAATGGAATGAAACCCTCGATATCAATTTGAAAGGGACATTTCTCCTCTGCAACGCGGTTGTACCGGTGATGAAGAAGCAAAAAGGGGGCAAGATCATCAACATAGCGAGCACCGCGGGTCAGCGAGGAGAGCCGTTCTATTCTCACTATGCGGCATCCAAGGGTGGCGTGATAGCTTTCACGAAAGCGATCGCGGCAGAACTGGCGCCAAGCGGAATTCTTGTGAACTGCGTTTCCCCGGGTTGGGTTGACACGGATATGACCTCTCATATTCTTGCCGACCGGCCGAAGATCTCCGAAATCAACAAACTGATTCCGCGCGGTCGGGTCGCGAGCCCTGATGAAATTGCCGGGCCGGTGGTGTTCCTTGCCTCCGATCTTGCCAACCACATGGTCGGGTCTGTGGTCAACGTCAATGGCGGGAGCGTGCTTTTCGGTTGAAGAGATCTTTGACTTGCAAGCGAAAAACGCTATATTTGCATCAATGATGGCGTTTTTCCTGACGCATCAGTAAGAGTTTCGAGGACGAAGAGAAAACGATCCTAACACTTATTATATCATTCCAGAAAGGAACCATCGATGAACCGTTATCAAGAACTTCTTGATCTGATTCAAACGTTTCAGAAAGATTTCGAGAAATTCTATGTGAAGGGCAACAAATCAGCCGGGACACGCGTTCGCAAACACATGGCATCGCTGAAGCGAAAAGCTCAGGAAGTCCGAAACGAAGTCCAGGAGATCAAGGCAAAAATGGCGGGTGACGAGTCGGAATCCCCCGCGTAGAA
>JBGPAN010000185.1:0-7605 GCA_041480785.1 Bacteroidota bacterium
ACGAAATTTACAGCCACAGCATGTCCATCATCAACAAGAACACCGTGCTCGCGGATAGCACCGGCGCGCTGCTCTTTCAGATTGGATATCCAAACCCCGGTGCTCCCGGGAATCAGTCTTATCTGAAGAAACCCATCGAGGCTTCAGTCTATGTTCAGGACAAGGTAGAATATGACATCATGATCATCAACGCTGGCGTGCGGTTCGATTATTTCAGTCCAGCCTCGTCCTCTCCGATGGACTTAAGGAATCCAACGAAGAATCCGCTCTTCCCCTATCCCGACGTCTGGAAAGCCGCACAGAAGAAGACTCAGATCAGTCCACGCCTCGGCATCTCGTTCCCGATCACCGACCAGGGGATTATTCACTTCTCGTACGGTCATTTCTTCCAGATACCGAGCTTCGACAACCTGTACACCAACTCTGTATATCTCGTGACTGCGACCAGTGGGCTCAGCACGATCGCCGGCAATCCTGACCTTGAAGCTCAGCGCACCACGATGTATGAGATCGGCCTTCAACAGGTTCTCTTCTCTAACCTCGGTTTGGATTTCACGGTGTACTACCGGGACATTCGCAATCTGCTCGGGACGGAAATTATCAATACCTATGAGGGCTTCCAGTACGCCCGTTATGTTAATCGTGACTACGGAAATGTTAAGGGATTCATATTGTCACTCGATCGCCGCTTCTCGGACTACTACGGGGTGAAGCTGGACTATACCTATCAGATTGCGGCGGGCGATGCTTCCGATCCATTATCGGTCTTTTACAACAACCAAACCAGTCCCCCCATTGAAACGAACAAGACGGTTGTGCCGTTGAATTGGGACCAACGATCGACTCTCAACGTGTCTTTCACCGTTGGAGAGCCGGCCGATTGGAACATCGGACTTATCCTTCAATACGGATCAGGTTTCCCATATTCCGAGGATATTCGTGTCTCGAACGGCTTGCGCTTTGAAAACGGGGGCGTGAAGCCTACAACATTTGATGTCGACCTTCGCGCCGAAAAGTCGCTTACGTTCAATGACATGCATTTTACGATCTTTGCGCTCGTATATAACCTCCTCGATACGAAGAATGAAACTAATGTCGATGCCGCCAGCGGTCGGGCGAACATCGACTTGTTTACCTACTTGGCAGGGCGCGTCGTCGGTCTTAACACAATCGACCAATACGTAAACAACCCAGGGAACTTTTCGGCCCCGCGTCAGCTGCGGCTGGGATTCAGCATCGATTACTAGGGCAAATCCCGGCAAGCAACAACCGACGTTGGGCGGTTGACAAGATGTGGTGTGCCTTTGAAATTCCCTCCCGGTTTTCGCGGGGCGGACCTTGTAGGTACTCAGTGCCTGGCACGAAAGTCTGTTCTTGAATTCAGGAGTTCTTTATGATGCGGAAAAGAAAACTGTTCTTGATTCTCCTTGGGCTTGGCCTGGCGCAGGCTGTTGGACAGCCGAGATTGACGGTGAACACGAACCTCATCAATTTCGGCAATGTTCCCGTCGGTCGATTCGATACTCATTTGAGTGTCACGAATATGCTCCTGGCCAACACAGGATCGGACACTTTGAAGATTGCGAGCATTCAGCCGACTTCCAGGTTCATAACGGTCATCGGGACAAGGTACATTCTTCCTCCGGGGGCTTCCATTCTCGATACGCTGAGGTTTGTGCCGATGGTAGCCGGCCTTGATACAGGTCAGATTGTCTTTGCCAGCAACGACCCCACTTCGCCGCTGAGCATCCCGACGAGAGGTTTTGGACTTGCCGCGTCTCTTGTCGATCCAACAACTCAGGCGTACCGCGATGAACCGAGAGGGAACGTGCAGTACCGCAAACAAGGAGTGATGGATGGGAATCGTGTTCGCACGTTGTTCAGGAATGAAGGTGAAGTCGGAGATTGGCCTAACCAACCATCGTGTGAATGGCCCAAAGGCACCGGATATTCATATGTAGATGGAACCGCCGTCTTAATTGCGGCGAAGTTCACGACGCCCAGCGGGATGCTCATTACTCCCCTTGAATCTGCATATCGTGAGGTCGTCGATGCAGATCCTGTGACGGGCGAGCAATGGGTGATGGAGCCTGTTCCCGGGTACGTCAATCCATCTTCTACTTCACCAGCGATGAACAGAGATACTTCGACATTTCCTCCGGTTTGGCCGACATCGCTTGGCCTAACGCCTGCCTGGAACGGCTTCTGGTACGGCTATTTCGGCAGGGGAGTGACAAACGCGGATTTCGAAACGTTTTTTGTGATGGATGACTCGAAAGACAAAGAGTTCACGCGGCCTCCGTTCAACTACTATCCGATCGCTTCGGACTCGAGCCGCGGGGGATTGGGCCTTCGGGTGGAAGTGCGTGGCTTCCAATGGTCCCACGTCTTGGCTGAAGACAACATCTTCTGGCATTATGACATCGTGAATATTTCAGACCGTGACTACGACACGACGTGTTTCGGCTTTTACACGGACCCCGGTGTCGGCGGAACGAATAACAGCGGGAACAGCGCACTCTTCGCCAGAAAACTGTCTCTTACGTATGCCTGGAATCCGAGTGGCAAGGGCATTCCTGGAAACTATCCGACTGGGTACATCGGGTACGCATATCTCGAGAGCCCAGGCAATCCTTGGGATGGCGTCGACAATGATTTCGATGGAATGATCGATGAGCGTCGTGACAATAACATCGATGACGACCATGATTGGATTCCGTACACCGATCTCAATCATAATGGGAAGTGGGATCCGGGTGAGCCCCTCAACGACGATGTCGGTCGAGACGGTGTCGGGCCGACAGATCCGCAATGGACAGGACCAGATGAAGGCGAAGGTGACGGCGTTCCGACGCACGGTGAACCCGACTTTGACGAGACGGATGTGCATGAATCAGACCAGATAGGCCTGACGGCGATGACGATCCGGATTCTAGATAACGCGCACGGTCCAACCGGACTCTGGATTAGAAACGATGAAGTGATGTGGAATGCCATGAATAACGGCTTCCGAGACACGATTGTCCAGAACTCAAACATCCAGATGCTATTCGCTTCAGGGCCTTTCCCGCTCAAACAAACGAAGCGAGAACGATTTTCTATGGCGCTTGTCTTTGGGGATAATTTGGATGGTCTCGTCTTTAATAAGGAAACGGTTCAGGAAATATATGATGCAAACTACAATTTCTCGAAACCGCCGTATACCCCGCACCTGACGGCGGTAGCCGGCAACGGCAGGGTCTTCCTCTATTGGGACGATATTGCAGAGAAATCGCAGGATCGTTTTCTCGGTTACGAAGACCCCAGCGATCCTTCAAAAGGATACAAGCGCAATTTCGAAGGGTATTTGGTGTACCGCAGTCAGGAGCCAGAGTTTGACGATATCAAACGCGTGACGGACTCCAAAGGCAATCCGAAGTACTGGATACCGATTGCACAGTTTGATCTCGTGGATAGCATCGCCGGACCAGACCCGGTGGGCATCAACGGCGCCCGATTTTGGCGCGGTTCGAATACGAGCTTGCAGCATTCCTACATCGACACGACCGTGACCAACGGGGTTCGCTACTACTACGCAGTCAGTTCGTATTCAAAAGGCGATCCGAATCGTGGCACGAAAGGATTACAGCCGACGGAGTGTTCGAAAGTCATATCGCAGGACTACGCAGGCAACATCAAATTCGTTGACATCAACTGCGCCGTGGTCACGCCCAACCAACCATCGGCAGGTTATCTCCCGCCACAGACAAGCGGCGACCTCGGCCATGTGGCCAAAGGTCTAGGCACGGGGAGCCTGAAGCTGACAGTGCTCAATCCAGCTCAAATTCAGGATGGCGATCAATACAAGGTGGCCTTCCATTCAAATGCAGATGTGCCAACCTATCAAACAAAGTCCTTTGATGTCATACGAGTACGCGCATCTCACACCGACACGCTCCTCCGCGCGGTGGATACGTCCAGCATCGGCCCGGGCAAATCCACGCGCCCGTTCGACGGAATGATCTTGTTCGTTCTGAACGACACGTCGGTGGCGCTCGATAGTTCGGGTTGGCGTAAGGGTACGAGCAATGTCTGGATGATCCCTGCACTTGATTTGACGAACCTGAATAGGGCAATCGCCTGGCCGGCAGACTATGAAATAAAGTGGGATAGCACATTTGTCGATACCGCAGCGTTTGCCATCGGCATCCAGTATCCAAAAATGCCTGTAAAGTTCACAATCACAAAAACCACTACCGGGGAACGTGCAAGGTTTCTCATCCAGGACATGGATACGTCTGGCACGTTGACGGTGGGGGACACGATCCGAATCATTGAGAACGCTGGAAGCCTCGCTACCTTCAAGTTCGCCTGGAAGGTTTCCTATGGCAGACCGTTCTTTGGAGCAGTGAATGAACCGCGACCGGGTGATCGGTTTGCGATCAAAACGCGCCGACCGTTCTTGTCAGGCGACTACTTCTCGTTCACGATGCGGGCTGCCGGGACTGACAACGACGCCGCGAAGACTCAACTGAATAACATCATCGTTGTACCCAATCCCTACATCGCTACGACGAGATGGGAATCTCGCACGCTCTTTACGACAGGCCGTGGCGACCGGCTCATTCAGTTCAAGAGGTTGCCGGCTAAGTGCACCGTGCGCATCTACGCGATCACAGGCGCTCTTGTAAAGACGCTCTACAAGGATTCATCGCCGTCGGACGGTTCCCTCGCCTGGAACCTCGTCTCTGACGATGGTATGGATATCGCATACGGTCTTTACATTTTCCACGTCGATGCGCCAGGCATCGGCGAATATATCGGCAAATTCGCCGTAGTGAAGTGAGGCACACGATGAAGAGAAAACGCGCCATTATCTTGATGCTCGCACTTTTAACCTACGCGATTGCCAATGCCCAAAGCACAACCAATGTGTCGAAGCGAGGAACGAGCGCTGCACCATTTCTCTCCATCCCTCAGGGGGCACGAGCTCTTGGAATGGGTGGAGCCTTCGTGGCAATCGCTGACGACCCAAGCGCAATGTATTGGAACCCGGCGGGCGTTGCTGATCTCCAGGGAATTGGAGTCCTCATCGATCATACAAGTTGGATCGCGGATATCAAGTACGAATTCTTCGGTGCGACGGTATCACTCGGATCGTACGGCGGACTCGGCGTAAACGTCATAGTCTCCAATATCGGCGACATGAAGGTCACGACTGTCGATCAGCAGGATGGGACCGGAGAGATCTTTGGTGTCACGGATCTGGCCGTGGGTGTCTCCTATGGCGTGAAATTGACGGATGCGTTTTCGATCGGTTTCAATCCCAAGTTGGTCTACCAACAAATCTGGAAGATGAGCGCAAGCGCGCTTGCAATCGACTTGGGGGTGAAATATCGGACTCCGTTCAAAGGGGTCTTCCTCGGTATGTCAATCTCAAACTTTGGCACGAAGCTGCAGATGCAGGGGAACAACCTGCTGGTGCTCTATGATCCTGATCCGCTCACGTCAGGTAACAACGGTCGCATCCCGGCAAATCTATCGACAGACTCATGGGACTTGCCGCTGAATTTCCGGGTCGGCGTCTCTTACGAAGTCCCGATGGGAGCTCTGGGAAAGATGACCCTTGCCCTCGATGCGATGCATCCAAGCGATAATTACGAGAGTGTTAATGTCGGAGCCGAATACATTTTCAGTGATTTCCTCTATTTCCGCGCTGGTATGAAATCACTCTTCCAAAAAGACTCAGAGGAGGGGCTCACCCTGGGAGTAGGGGTGAAGGAATTCCTGATCGGCAATCTGCAGTTTTCCATGGACTACGCATACCAGGATTTTGCGCGGCTGAAGAATGCTCAGAAAATCACGCTGGGAATAAGCTTCTGATCCGATAGTCTCCCCCATTGCAGGAACGCTAGACATCACACGTGACCTGCAAGAGTAACGACTTCGTATCGTGTTCGTGACCATCAAACGCGAATGGTCGTTTTGGGGGCAGGGCGAGGAGCATCGGTGGTGTTGCCGTCCATAAATACCTCGATTGCAGAACCCTCTTTCTTCTCCTCCGCCTGCCTGCATGATGCTCACGAAATTCCCGGATGACACGCATATCACCAGGTATGATCTCCGTCGGAAACACTGTTCTCTTCGATAGTGCGGAGATCAATCCGAAATGGAAGAACTTCTTTCCACGCTTCGATGACCTTCTCGAGTGGAACACTTATGAAAACGACCATCATCGCGCTGCCTTGTCTTTTCTTCTCGCTTCTTGTCTATGGACAGGAGATGCAAGTGAAGGAATATAAAACAGCAAAAGTCTTTCAAACCTCGAGAACCGGAGACAAGCTCGCTCTGAAAGGATCTCTCGTGTTTTCAGTTTCCACAAGCGAAAGGGTCTCCTCGATCATTCTTACGCCAGAAATCACGTATCAGCAGATCCTCGGATTTGGAGGTGCATTCACGCAATCAGCGGCATACGTGCTCCACCAATTGAGTGCGGAGAAAAGGAAAGAGGTACTCGATGCATATTTTCGGTTGGACAAAGCCGCCTACACCCTGACACGGACACATATCAATAGTTGCGATTTTTCGGTCAAGAACTATGCGTACGACACGACATCCGCCGATAAGGAGCTGAAAGATTTCAGCATCGCAGAGGATATGGATGGTCTGGTGCCGTTGATCAAAGATGCAATGAAGAGCGAAGGAGCAAGCTTCAAGATCCTTGCTTCGCCGTGGACTGCTCCGCCGTGGATGAAAGATAATCATGCGTGGAACAACGGTTCGTTGCTCCCTGAATACTATCCGACGTGGGCTCTCTACTTCAGCAAGTATCTGCGCGAGTACGCAAGGCAGGGTATCAACATCTGGGCGATCACCGTCGAAAATGAACCTGAAAACAACAGCGGCCAGTGGGAAAGCATGATCTTCACGCCTGCCACCATGAACGAATTCGTCAAGAATTATCTTGTTCCGCAGTTTCAAAAAGATGCCCTCGACACTAAGATCCTCATCTTCGATCATAACCGGGATAGAGTGAGAGAATGGGCAGATGGAATTTTGAGTGATGCCGAGACGGCGGACCATGTTTGGGGAACCGCTGTCCACTGGTATAGCAGCACAACCGACTGGTACGCGGATGCTCTGAACTATGTCCACAAGAAGTATCCCGGAAAACACCTGTTGCATACAGAAGGATGCATAGATTCAGAAGTCCCGAGATGGCAGAATGACGACTGGTATTGGCGGAAAGAAGCGAGGGATTGGGGCTATACATGGGCTTCGCCGGCAGATAAACCTTTGCATCCGCAATACGTCCCTGTCTACCGGTATGCGTGTGACATCATCGGAGGACTGAACAGTTGGTTGGAGGGTTGGATCGATTGGAACATCGTTTTGGATACGAAGGGAGGACCCAACCACGTCAAGAACTGGGCCATAGCGCCCGTCATCGCGAAACCAGAAACCGATGAGGTCTATTATACTCCATTGTATTATGTAATGGAACATTTCAGCCGATACTTCAGACCGGGAGCGGCTCGCATTGGCGTTTCGACTGACCTGAAAGACCTCATGATCACCTCGTGCAAAAATCCGGACGGGTCCGTTGCTGTTGCGGTTCTTAATCAG
>JBGPAN010000186.1:0-7572 GCA_041480785.1 Bacteroidota bacterium
ATCGAGGTACATCGTACGGCATGTATCCAGTGGGACCGGACAAAATCACACTCTATCAGGCCAACATCGAAAAGACGTGCACGACCGAGCAAGAAACTGAACGACGCATTGTCGAAGTTCTGTTTCACGAGCTCGGGCACTATTTTGGAATGAGTGAACGAGAAGTGAGGGATGCATTGAGGGATTTCGAATAAGACAAGCACCAACCCACGGAGAAACCAGCCTATGGCGAAAGTTCTTCTGCAGATTTCGTATGATATCGATCCCGCAAAACGCGAGCAATACCTTGCGCTCGTTAAGGAAATGAAGTCTCATTTCAATCAGGTACGAAAGAAAAACTATTCTGTCTATGAAGCGAAAAAAAATTCTTTCGTAGAGCAGTTTACCTGTGCCTCAATGACTGAGTACGACGCACTTGAAGACGATTTGGACGAGAAAAGCGAAGAGCTGGTTAACAAGCTAGAAGGTATTCTCAAGGAAGGGAAGGCCAAGTACACAACGTTAACTGAAATTGACTAAAAGAACGTGCAGCCTCGGACGAACCATCCGAGGCTGCACTCGTACCTTCTAATTACTCCGCTTTTCGAGTATCACATGCAGTGTTTTTGATTCATTCCCACGCTTTATGACAACGTCGACTTCATCACCAGGTTTGTACTCTCCGAGTGCATAAGTGAAGTCGTAGAGGTTCTTTATTTCGACCTTCCCGAATTTTATGATGATGTCTCCCGCCTGCAATCCGGCTTTTGCGGCCGGGCCTCCTTCGCGCACTCCCGAGAGTTTCATCCCCTCTACCTGCTCTCCGAAGTCGGGAATTGTTCCCATATACACTCGGGTGCTTCGTCCGGTCATAGGCTGACGAGGGACTTCCACAGCGACATACGCCGGTTTGTCTGCAGTTTGATCGAGCTCTGTCGCGATGGCGCGGACGTAGCGTACCACCCTTTCCATTCCGGGGTAGTTGAGCTTATCGTATGTATCTGAAGGACGATGGTAGTCGGAATGGATATCTGTAAAGAAAAAGAGGACGGGTATCTTCTTTCCGTAGAAGGAAGCCTGATCGCTTGCGCCATATCCATCTTTCGTGAGCGTCAAAACGAACATCGAGTCAGTGTTATACCTCTTTGCGAGAGCTTCAAACCCTTGCGACGTCCCAACGCCGTTCACGATCAACTTCCGACTGTTCAGTCGGCCAACCATATCCAAATTGAGCATTGCAACCGTCTTTTCGAGAGGCAGAATGGGGTGGTTCACGTAGTATCCTGACCCAAGAAGTCCTTCCTCTTCACCAGAGAATGCCATGAATACTATGCTCCTCTTCAAAGAGGCTTTTGAGCTGGCGAACGCTTGAGCCAGCTCGAGCATCCCAGAGGTTCCAGATGCATTGTCGTCTGCACCATGATGAATGGCCACCGTGTCCGGTTTTAGCGATCCTTCTCCGCCCAATCCAAGATGGTCGTAGTGCGCTCCGATAACCATGATCTGATCCTTGATAGCGGGGTCAATTCCTTCAAGCATACCAAGGACATTTCGTGCATTATCGACAATTTCCTTCAGGCTTACGGTCAGTTGGAGACTGACATTTGAAAGGGAAAATGACCTGGGTGACTTGGTTTTGTTGATCTCCTGCTGAAGAGTCTTGACCGTTTGCCCATATGCTTTCAGGATCTCGTCGGCTGTCTTGCGGGTGATGTTGACAGCGAGAATGCCCGCACCGCCAGAAGCATTGTCGTATGAGAGTTTCATTAGATCGTCGTTGTCAAAGTCTTCCGGGCCAGTGACGACAATAAGAGCCTTTGCTCCAAGCTCACGAGCCTTCGATGCCTTGTAGCGTAATGCCGCGAACATGCCAAAATCTTTGGCCGAGTCGGAGGGAGGGGCGTTTCGAAGAACTATTACAGCTTTGTCTTTTACGTCGACACCAGCGTAGTCGTCGTATTTCTTTGATGTGTCAGATATTCCATACCCGACGAAAACGACACCTCCGGAGTACGAGTTGCTCGACGAAAATCCGAGAGGGCGATAGTCCTTGTCAGGAGCCAAGCTTGCAACTTTGCCGGAGATTGTTAGGGCTAACGTATTGACCTTACAAAGCTTAATGCCAGCTACAAAATCGAAATTCTGGAAGTATGTACCGTTGTCTCCGATAGGCTTCAGGCCATAAGATCTCATTTCGTTGGCGATGTAGTCGGCAGCTGCGTTTGCCCCCTTTGAGCCCACCCGCCTTCCCTCGAGTTCATCGGAAGCCAGATACTTTACATGCTTCAGAAGCTCCGCTCCGGTGATGTCCGGGCTGGATTGGGCAAAGAGCGAAAAAGGCGCGACAACAACAAGTACCAACGCAAAGAGTAGAATCGGGCGTATCAGCCTCATGCGATCTCCTTATGGGTTTTTGTGAACTCCTGAGCATCGAAACATCGTCCTGTCGTTCCCCGGCTTTCGTCAGAGGCCAGATAGACGAATACATCTGTGACTTCAGAGGGCGACTTGAGTTTGGAGCGATCCTCATCAGGATATGCGGCGTGCCGCATATCGGTGTCCATCGCTCCAGGGTTGACGGAATTTACCCGAACTCTTGAGCCCCTGACTTCGTCAGCCAACACCTGGGTGAATCCTTCGAGAGCAAACTTCGATGTCGCGTATGCACCCCAACGTTTTTTTCCAACGTTGCCCAATGCCGAACTGACATTGATGATTGACCCTGCACGCTGACCGACCATGGAGGGGAGGAAGGCTCTCGTGACAGAGAAAAGTCCATTGACATTCACATCAATGACCCGATCCCATGAAGACTTCGTCCATTCCAAAATGTCGATGCGCGGGCCCAAAAGTGATGCATTGTTAATGAGCACATCGACGGCTCCGAAGTCCGCCAGAACCAGGTTCGCGAATTGAGATACCTGTGCGGCATCGGCAATGTCACACGCGCTGACGATGCAATGTGAGCCCCGAAGACTCAGTTCGAGAGCTGCTCGGTTCAGTTCATCAAAGGAGCGTGCACACAAGGCAAGCCGAGCTCCTTCATCAGCAAACCGCGCCGCAAGGGCCCGTCCCAATCCTCTCGATCCGCCCGTTATGACCACTCGCTTGCCTTCTAATTTCATCGCTTTTTCCGTGTCGTTCGGCTCTGCCAGTTCCAACAACGCTAGTGAACCCAGTCTGCGACGAACACATTGAACTCGTAGTTACCTTTCGCATTCCTGTCGGACACAAAAACAATTTTCTTCCCATCACGAGACAGCATTGCGAAAGCATTGAAATGGCCCCCGAAGGTGATCTGTTCCAGCCCAGAGCCATCAGAATTGATGACAAAGAGATCAAAGAATCTTCCTCCTGGGTCCTTCATGTTTGAAGAAAAGATGATCTGCTTGTCACCCGGCAAGAAGAAGGGAGCAAAATTCGCGTTTCCATTGTTCGTCAGCTGCCGGTTGTTCTTTCCATCGGCATCGCAGGTGAAGATTTCCATTTTGCCCGGTTTGACGAGTTGCTCTGCCAACAGGCTTTTGTATTCTCTTACCTCGGCGCTATCTGTTGGGTGATATCCGCGGTAGACGATTTTCTTTCCACTCCACGAGAAGAAGGCCCCGCCATCATAGCCGAAAGAGCGTGTAATCCGTTTCACCCCAGAACCGTCGAGATTCATCGTATACAGTTCGAGATCACCATCTCGCGTGGAAGTGAATACGATTTTGTCCCCTTTGGGTGAGATCGTCGCTTCCGCGTCGTAGCCCGGACTAGCGGACAGCACTTTCAAGTCGGATCCATCTGCGTTGGAAACGTAGATATCGTAGTCATTGAAGACACCCCAGACATATCCCTTTGATTTATCGGGTTGCGGCGGACATTGATCGGCGTGTCCGTGAGTTGAGGCATAGAGTATCTTCTTGTCCCCGGGGAAGAAGTAGCCACAGGTCGTACGACCCTTACCCGTGCTGACCAATTTCTGTTCTAAACCATCAATCTTCATCGTGAACATCTGATCACACTCGTACGGCGGACGCGTCGATTGGAAAATCAAACGCTGACCATCAAAGGAAAAGTACGCCTCAGCGTTGGTACCCCCAAATGTCAGCTGCCGGATGTTTCGTAAATGTTTCTCCTGAGAATTCCTCAGAGAGTCAGGCTCATTCGCCAACACCGAGATGGTCAAAACAACGAAGAAGAACGGGCAGACTCCTAACCTTTTCATTTTCTTACCATAAAGAATTGGAAGGTGTGGTTTGCACTGCGACCGAACGAAGTGGGTAGAGAGAGCTCAGAGCTTGTTCGTCGTACACGTTGGTCGGCTGCCCTAGGCTCATTGAACGTTTACGAGAGCGGATTTCAATTTTTCGAAATCTTTCAGATCTCCGACACTATATTCCGGATTGGTGTAGGAGATTCTTCCTTGTTTGTCGACAACAAAAACAGTGCGCCGGTTGTACATACTCTTATCACTGAAACTAGTGTAAAGCTTTGCCACCAGGTGAGCGTGATCGCTGAGGAGTTTGAATGGCAGATTGAGAGACTTCGCCCATTCGTGATGGGACCAGACATAATCTCCGCTGATTGCCAGAACCTCGGCATCCAGGGCCTGCAACGCCGCAAAATTGTCGCGCATCGTGCAGACCTCTTTCGTGCAGCCTGTGCTCCAATCGGCAGGGTAGAAGGCCAAAACGACTACTCGCTTACCCGCAAAGTCGGAGAGACTCACGGGAGACCGTGAAATCGAGTCTTTTGTTGCATATGGGATCGTGAAATTCGGTGCAATAGCACCGACATTGAGCTCATTCTGGGCTTGTGCCTTAAAACTCAACGCAAAAATGAGGAACGAAACGAACAGAATAATGGTTTTCATATTGGGTTTGGTCATCACTTGAAGTCAAAATACCGGTTCTTCGCTTGAAATGCAATAAATGGGTTTCCTTGTATTTCTCTCAGCTGCTTTCTACATTGAGTTGAACACAATGAACGTCGGAAAGCAAATCGCGGTAATTGCTTTGATCGTCATTCAGGTGGGGGGATCGATTCTCATGCCCTTCTCCCATCACCATGTTCTTTACGGTCGCTCCGACAGCCCACAGACTATCCAGAGCCACGATTGTGGCGCGAATGAGATTCACAAGCCTCTGGACGATTCCTGTCATTGTCTTCTATGCTTGCGCGATTCATCTTCCATTGCACTCCTCGTTTTCTCTTCCACAGTCCCAAAGACTTGCGCTCAGCCAATAGTAGATTGTGCGACGAGCCTGACTTCCTCGAACAGTGAATTTTTCTCTGAGCCCGATCGGGGGCCGCCATCATTGTCAGCCTGAGTCATATTCTTTCGTAACATAATCTTCTGTTTTCGAATTCACTGGGACAATCTTCATTCAGGTGGACCTATGAACTTTTTCAAGATCATGAGTGTCGTCTTCATTCTTATAGTTTTGCTCTGTGATCCAGCAGCTGCGCAGCAAACGGATTCGACTGCAGTTGCAGATTCGCTTCTTATGCTTCAACTGCAACGCTCGATGCAACCGGCGACGGCAGCTGTTCAACAACAACCTCCTCCGGCACCGCGCTCAACATTGAGCACGAATCCCGATATAAGCGCAATCGGAGATTTCCGGACCTCCTACACTAGCGTTGGACCGCGAAAGGTCGATCTCTATGTGAACGAGCTTGAGCTTCAGGTCTCATCGGTTGTGGATCCTTATGCTCGGGCGAATTTCATATATACCTTTGGGAAGGACTTCACCACAGGGGAACTCACCCCTGCGCTTGAGATTGCGACATTGACATCGGTTTCGCTTCCTTATCAACTGCAACTGACGCTTGGGAAATTCAAACCTGTATTCGGCAAGGTGAATATTGTTCATCCCCATGCGTTCAGTTTCGTTGATTTCCCGAAAATGACAGCAAACTACTTTGATACGGAGGGGATGTATGTGGAGGGGGCCTCTCTCAGCTGGCTTGTACCAAATCCTTATGATTTTTTCCAGGAACTGACACTGGAAGTTGGACGGATCGGATCGGAACCGAATGCATCTCTCGTTCGGGGGAATAACAGTCAGCTGTCGTATGTCGGTCATCTCAAGAACTTTTTCGATTTAAGCCAGAATTCCACGCTCGAGTTTGGGTTATCGGATCTCAATGGTCCGAATCGCTTCGGTTTCTCCACTTCAATCGGAGGACTTGACCTCACCTACAAATGGAAGCCGGTTCAGTACAATGTACTCCAATCGTTTACTTGGCAGAGCGAGATCCTCTTCTCCAACATGAGACTGACTGATGCAATTCTCGTTCACAGCCATGGCGCATATTCTTTTGCCGAATATCAGTTTGCGCAGCGCTGGTTCGTCGGGGCACGCTATGATTATTCCGAGTACCCGGATGATGCAACCCGAAGGGATATCGTAGGCACGGCATTAGTACGCTTCCAGCCGACGGAGTTCGAAGTTCTTGCACTCGAGTATCAATACACTGACCGCAATTATGATCGCAGCACCAACCAAATAGTCTTCAGAATCATATTCGGGATAGGAACCCACGCTGCACATCAATACTAATCGATGCTCAGTTTTCATTTCACCAACTGGAGACGAACTGTCATGTTAAGAGAAAGAATACGATATCTTATTAGTTTGTCACTTCTTTGCACATTGCTTGAGTATTCATCCAGCCTCGCGCAGCTCAAAGTTGTAGCCACAATCACGGATCTGCAGAGCATTACCAAGCTGATTGGCGGTGAAAATGTGGATGTATTTGCTATCGCGACAGGTTTTCAGAATCCTCACTTCGTCGATCCCAAGCCAAGCTATATCCTGAAACTCGCACGGGCTGATGTGTTCGTGACGGTCGGATTGGATTTGGAAATCGGCTGGGTGCCGCCGCTGTTAAATAGCGCGCGGAACTCCAAGATCGAGAAAGGGGGAGAGGGATATGTTGACGCCTCCGTGAATGTTCCTCTTCTCCATGTCCCTACAAGCGCAAGCAGGGGGCAGGGTGATATCCACGTCTTTGGCAATCCCCATTACTGGCTGGATCCGCTCAATGGCAAGATCATCGCCAGAAACATTTTCGAAGCTCTGGTTCGCGTCGATCCCGACCATCGCTCCCTGTACGAAGGAAATCTCAAGAAGTTCAATGAAACGATTGATCTGAAGACAAAGGAGTGGACGGAAAAAATGCATCCCTATGCAGGAACGAAGATCATTGCCTATCACGACGAATGGCCATACTTCGAACAGCGCTTCGGGTTGCAGGTTGTCGACTTCCTGGAACCGAAGCCTGGAATTCCTCCGACTCCGTCACAACTTCTCAAAGTCATAAACGAAATGAAACGCTATCACATAAAGATCCTCATCATCTCACCGTATTTCACCACCGAGTCCGCCGATCTCGTGGCACGGAATAGCGGTGGTAAAGTGGTTACGCTGGCGACGTCGGTAGGAGCGAATGATCGAATCAAGACGTACTATGATCTTTTTGATTACAACATCTCACAACTCCTGGAAGCTTTGAGATAAAGCTTTGATTGATCAAATTGGAGAAAACAATCATGATAGACATGTTTAGCCAGAGTTTTGTCGTTGATGCACTCATTGTGAG
>JBGPAN010000187.1:0-7555 GCA_041480785.1 Bacteroidota bacterium
AATGCCTTCGCCTTCTACGATGTACCGAACAAACAATGGAGCGCTGCACCCGGTGCTTATGATATTCTCGTTGGGTCTTCGTCCAGAGATATCAAGGCAAGAGGGCAATTCACGCTGGTTAAGTGAGAGCTTAGGTTGATCGCTTTTCGGAAGGGGTTGAAACCCCTGGTAATATGAGCGGAGATCTAAGTCCACGCCCTGAAGGACGTGGCCTTAGCCCTGACCTTTTTACCCGTCGTAGTCCGAAGGACGAAGGCGGGCAGGTCAGGGAATGGAAAAACCACCAAATCTCCGAAGGGCTTTAGCCGTATTCCAACAAGCGGTCAACTTGAGTAAAAACGATAATCCTTCTTTACGAGCGTCTCGGTCCAGATGTTCATCACTACTCAGAGGAGCCACACATGATGTCACGTCGCAGATTTCTCAAGGTCGGCGGTCTGTCAATCTCGACAGCTGGATTCGTGAGTCAGATCTTCACACGCTCGGCGTTTGCGCAGGATGTGAAGCTGCAAAACATGGTCTCGGGCGTGAAACCGCTGGCACTTGAGGACTACGAGGAGCGGTTGGAGCAGGCAAGAAAGATCATGGCAAAGAACAAGATGGACGCGTTGTTCGTAAGCGGCGGCTCGGATCTTGGTTACTTCACAAATGTGAATTGGTTCATCAGCGAGAGGACTTTTGGTGCCGTTATCAATCGCAAGGGAAAAACTATCTGGGTGTGGCCGTCATTTGAAGCCGAGAGCGCTCGGGAAATGATACCCAAGGACCAGGAACTTCGTCCTTGGGAGGAGCATGAGAATCCTTTCAAGCTCATCGGTGGCGTCATGAAAGATTTGGGCGTGCCAAATGGGAAACTCGGCATCGCTCCAGCCACGAGGAGTTTCATCGTCTTTGGGTTGCGCAAGGATGTGCCGGAGATTGAACTTGTCAACGGAGCGTTCGTGACGGAAGGATGCAGAGGAGTGAAGTCTCCGAAAGAGATCGCGTACATGGATCTCGCCAACAAGATCACGAAGCTTGCCTACATGGAAGGATTCAAGCAATTGAAGGAGGGGATGACGCCGCGGGATCTATCCAACGCGATCAGCGCTGCCCATCAGCAGATGGGTGTCAGAGGCAATGGCGGACCTCAGTTTGGTCCAAGCACGGCATTCCCCCACAGATCCCGGGTGCCGCGCACGCTGCACGACGGGGATGTGATCATGGTTGATGGCGGCTGTAGCGTCGAAGGGTATCAGTCAGACGTGACGAGGTCAATAGTGTACGGAAAACCGACGGATAAGCAGAAAGTTGTTTGGAACATCGTCAAGCGGGCCCAAACGGCGGCGTTAAGCGCAGCTCGTCCGGGGGTTGCGTGTGAGGAGGTCGATCGCGCGGCAAGGAAGGTCATCGAAGATGCAGGATACGGACCGGGATACAAGTACTTCAGTCATCGGCTGGGTCACGGCATTGGCATGGACGGTCACGAGTTCCCGTACCTCGTCAAAGAAAACAAATTGAGGCTCCAGCCCGGCATGACATTCAGCGACGAGCCCGGAGTCTACATATATGGGGAATTCGGAATGCGCCATGAGGATTGCTTCGTCGTAACTGATGACGGGGCGCGCTACCTGGGAGGCATGGAAGCAACCGCCATCGACAAGCCTTTCGGCGAGGTGTAGGTCCACCGTATCTGCTGGAAAATGAGGATCTTAGACAGTATCTTCAACGAGTTCTTAGGCCGTTCGGTTTTGCGTTTTTCCAGGATTCGCATCAATTGCAGATACATCATGGTAACGAAAGGTGTCTCCAGCATGAAGCCCACTTTGAATCGCTTCTTGTCCAGTATCGTCCTCATTGCTGTTCTCTTCGCTCCTCTCATAAGCGCGATTGCTCAACCCCAGGTCGCTCAGAAACGGAACCCCGATCCGAAGACGGACCTAGTGATTGAAAACCAGCAAGTGAGATGCGCGGTGCAGGTCCAGGGAAATCAACTGTTATCGGACAGGCTGGAGGTTCAGCCCTCATGGGCAGAAAAAATCGGAGGCTCGGTGGCGGTGATCATGACGGATGCGGATTTCGCCGTCGATCTGATGTACACAGACTGGAATGCGCCTGGAAAAGCGAACTGTGCTGACAATTTGGTTACGTTCACGAAGAAGAACTTCGCGTTCCAACGCCATGAAACGCACGAGAGCGCAGACGGTACAAAAGAACTTGTCTTGTATTTTGACGGGGTCGACCACCTGATTCAACTCATGGTGACCTATCGTCTCGAGCCGTCGTGGTTTTACGTAAAAAGGAACATCGCTTTGTGCGACACCGCCGGCAACGGGCATTTTGTTCGCTTCTTCATGCCGCGCTCCGGAGAGATTACGGGCGTGACGAAGGTGGTGAAGGAAGGGGGCTTTGGCCAGCCGATCGCGGTTCTCTTCAAAAGCGGTGGTGCGTTTTTCGGGACGGAGTATCCGGCGGCTGACAACAGGCTCGAGTCAAAGGCAAAGAGAATTCACACCATCCGCTGCAGCGCAGAGTACGGTGACCGGATTCCCAAGACGTGGCTGAAAAGCGATTGGGTAGTGGAGGGGGTCACCCCTGATCCGTATGTCAAACTCTGGTTTGACAAGTATGTTAATGACATTCGGGTTGCGCCATTGAGGTCGTATTCGTTATACAACACATGGTACGATCTGCGATCGCCGGAATATCCGCGGTGGCCCAAAGAAAACGTGATGAGTGAGCAAACCGGCTTCAAGATGGCGGACATTCTTCGCCGCAGCATGATCGAAAAGCACAACATTCAGCTCGACGCTTTCGTGCTCGACGACGGATGGGACGTGTACAAGAGCGATTGGGTGCTGCGAAAGGAACAGTGGCCAAACGGACTGAAACCGCTTTCAGACGAACTGAAAAGGACGAACACGAGCCTCGGCATGTGGATTGGCCCGACGGGAGGGTATTCGTTCCGCAGACAAAGGCTTGGGTTCATGAAGGAACATGGATACGAGATTGTCAATGACATGCTTTGCGTCGGAGGTAAGAAGTATAGAGCGCTGCTCAAAGAACGTATAGCAGATTTCGTGGAGAACAATGGCGTCGGCTACTTCAAATGGGATGGGATACAGTTCACCTGCAGTGAGCCGAATCATGGACATCCCATCGACGTCTATTCGCGGAGAGCAATACTCCAGTCGGTTGAAGAAATGTGCAAGGTCGCACGGGATCGCAATCCGAACATGTTCTTGAATATCAGCTCAGGGACATGGATGAGTCCTTGGTGGGTGAAGTATGCTAACACAATCTGGATGCAGGGTGCAGACTACGGATTTGCCGATGTGCCTTCGATCAGTATGCGTGACGGAGCGATCACGTACCGCGATTTCGTGTTGTACGAAGACTGGAAAATCAAAGGTCTCTGGTTCCCCATCGCGAACCTCATGACTCACGGCATCATCAAGGGGAAGAGCGAGTCCGTTGGCACGTCCGCAGAACCAATCGACAAATTCACGGACGATGTGTTGCTCTATTTTGCCCGCGGTGTGGCGATGTACGAACTGTACATCTCGCCCGATATCCTCTCAGAGAAGGAATGGACTTCCATCTCACGCTCAATGGCGTGGGCGCGAAAAAACTTCGATCTTTTGATGCATACGGAGCTCATCGGTGGAAATCCTCTCAAAGGAGAGGCGTACGGATATGTTCATTTCAATGGGAAAAGGGGAATCATCGCTGCGCGAAATCCAGTCATCGAAAGTGCAAAACTGACTGTCGGGCTTGAGGCGGCTCTTGGTCTCGATCCGAAGGCTTCTTCGCTCGTACTGCAGCGTCTGTATCCCACACGCTGGACCTCCCCAAAGCTCTATAAAGCAGGCGATGTCATAAGTCTTCCCCTGGATGGATTTGAGATGGCGGTGTATGAAGTCTTCCCGATCTCGGAAGCAAGCGAGCCTTTGCTGGCGGGCGTTGTGTTCGACCTTGAGGGACAATCTGGCACATCTTGGAAACTCTCTCTTCACAGCCCTTCGGCGGATGTCAAGGTCTTGAATCCGACCGTCTTGAGGTCAGGTGCGGAGAGTTCAAATGAGCTTCAAAAGTTGGTCGGTGAGCTCAAGAACGCGAAGGCGACGGAGCTCGTGAAGGAGAGCAAAGTCGTGTCAGCGAAGGATGAGAAGAAAAACCTCGAAGTTCATTTGACAGTCGGGGAGAACGCTATCGAGGGGATGGTCGCCGTCCTTTTGGCGCAGGACAATTCCACAGAGAAGAAAGTCGGTGTCAAGGTCACCGCACAGATCGATGGCCAGGATGCGAAGGTCTCGACGGAATATCAGGAAGGGAAGTCCCAATGGTACAAGGTCGCGATCACCGGAGGTAAACATGTGGTGACGTTCCGTGTTGCTCCTGCCAAAGATAGCCTGACCTGGTCAGGTAAAGCAACCGCCTGGTTTGTTTCCCGACAAAAGCAGAATTCAAAAGCAATTGAGCTTACGCTCAATCAGGCTCCCGCTGATCGGTTGTTGCCGCCAACGGTCTGGCCGGCAGGCGAAGTTCGCAAGAACATCAAGCTCGGAGAAGCAGCATTTGTCGCAAGAGGAACGAAAAACTAGTATGGACGACCTCGCTCGGAAACGAGACTCCCTCATCAGACTTTCTCACGATCTCGGTCGGGAAGATCGGGGTTGGGCTATTCTCGGAGAGGGGAATACCTCGATTCGCCTCGACGCAGAGACCTTCCTCGTAAAGGCAAGTGGCTGCAATCTTGGGACGCTTGCCAAAGACGATCTCGTGGCATGCCGAACATTGCCGCTGGTGAGCTTTCTCGACAGGAAGAATGCCTCAGACCAGGAGGTAGACGCTGCTCTCTATGCATGTCGGGTGGACGAAAGTGCGAAGAAACCTTCCGTTGAGACGTTGTTTCACGCATACCTGCTGAGTCTCCCGGGTGTCGAGTTCGTGGGGCACACGCACGCTCCGGCTGTCAATCAGATCCTTTGCTCGCCCCGTGCGAAGGAGTTCGCTCAGCAACGAATTTTCCCCGATGAAGTTGTCTGCTGTGGCAGTGAATCACTCTATATTCCATATACCGATCCCGGGCTGAAGCTGGCACGGGCAATTCGGTCAGGCACACTAACCTACTACAAACGCAAAAGAATCTTTCCTCGGGTCATCGTGCTGCAGAACCATGGCATCATCACGATCGGAGCAACTGCGAAGGCTGTGCTGGCAGCGATGATGATGGCAGAGAAAGCTGTAACCATTTGGATTGGCGCGGCTGCTTTCGGGGGACCGACCTTCATGAGGAAGGAGCAGGTTCATCGGATAGCATCGCGACGAGACGAAGAAGTGCGGCGACGCGAAATGAAACTCTGAAGATCAACGGAGAATGCTTTGCAATTAGACAAGAAATACCGCTATGTCAATTATCTTTGGGACGAGTCAGCAGCTACGAAGCTTGATCCGGTCGGGCTACTCATCTATCGATCCAATCTCCTGGGTACGGATCAACGCATCACGAACACTGGGGGTGGCAACACCTCGGCGAAGATCATGGAGACGGATCCCCTGACCGGTCAGCAAGTGGAGGTCCTCTGGGTGAAAGGTTCGGGCGGTGATCTCAGGACATCGACAAAAGAGAATTTCTCTTCATTGTATCAGGACAAGCTCGTCGGACTGCAGCCGAAGTATACGAAGAATGAGAAGAAAGGTCCGAAGACCGAGATTGAAGACGCAATGGTCGGCATGTATACGCATTGTACATTCAACCTCAATCCGCGTGCAACGTCTATCGACACTCCTCTGCATTCCTTCATTCCGTACAAGCATGTCGACCATATGCATCCAAATGCGGTGATCGCGATTGCTGCCGCGAAGAATTCCCAGAAGCTGACGAAAGAGATCTTCGGGGATGATATCGTGTGGACTCCCTGGCAGCGACCGGGTTTCGATCTGGGCTTGAAGCTTCAAGAGATCAGCAAGCAGAATCCAAAGGCAAAAGGGGTTCTTCTTGGGCAGCACGGCATTATCAACTGGACGAACGAAAGCCATTCATGCTACGCTCTCACGCTTGATCTCATCGAAAAGGCGGCTGAATACATTCAATCGCGAGACAAAGGGCACAAGACCTTTGGAGGGAAGAGATACCGCTCGCTCGATCCGGGCAAGAGACACGAGGCGTTTGTGCAGATCTTGCCGTGGTTGCGGGGCCAGGTAAGCCAGCAGAAGCGATTCATAGGCACCGTCCAGGACGACGACGCGATCCTTCGTTTCGTCAATAGTGCGGATGCGTCACGCCTTGCCGAGCTGGGGACATCATGTCCCGATCACTTCCTCAGAACAAAGATCAAGCCGTTGTATGTAAACTGGAATCCTTCGAGTGAGACGGTCGATCAGTTGAAGAAGAAGCTCTTTGAAGGCTTGGTGAAATATCGTCAGGACTACGCCGCGTACTACGATCGGTGTAAGCATCCCAATTCTCCGGCGATGCGTGATCCCAGTCCGACGGTTATTCTGATCCCTGGTCTTGGAATGATTGCATGGGGTAAGGATAAGAGCGAATCACGGGTGACGGCCGAGTTTTACAACTGCGCTGTCGAGGTCATGCGTGGAGCTGAGGCGATGGACGAATACATCTCGCTTCCGCAGCAAGAGGCTTTCGATATTGAATACTGGCTGCTCGAGGAGGCAAAGCTGAAGCGCATGCCGCCTGAGAAAGAGCTTGCACGACAGATCGTTGCCGTTATCGGTGCCGGGAGCGGCATCGGCAAGGAGATCACCCACAGGATTGTGAAAGAAGGTGCGCACGTCGTTTGCGCGGATCTTTCTTCGGAGGCTGCAAAGGCAACCGCGAAGGAGATCACCGATAGATACGGCTTGGGCATCGGTGTCGCCGGGACCGGAATATCGAATTGCGGTCCATCGATTGGCCTGTCAGTCGACTCCACCGACCGTGCATCCATTCGTACCATGCTTGATGATATCATCATTGCGTACGGTGGAATCGATGGGATGGTAGTGACAGCAGGTGTCTTTGTTCCACCCGATGTTACCGGCCATATCCCGGATGACAAATGGGCACACACGTTTGCCGTCAATGTGACCGGGGCCTATCTCGTCGCCGACGAGACGAGCAAAGTCTGGAAAGAGCAGGGACTGAAAGGGAGTCTTGTCATTACGACGAGCGTTAACGCTGTTGTCTCGAAGGAAGGGAGCCTCGCGTATGACACGAGCAAGGCGGCCGCCAATCATTTGGTAAGAGAACTTGCTGTCGAACTGGCGCCGATGATCAGAGTAAACGGTATTGCGCCCGCTACGGTAGTCGCTGGGAGCTCGATGTTTCCCCGCGACAGGGTGATCGCTTCTCTTGCAAAGTACAAGATCGCCTATTCAGAAGAAGAGACAACGGATTCTCTCAGGTCGAAGTTGGCACAGTTCTATGCTGATCGGACTTTGACCAAGCAGGCCATCACTCCGGCTGATCAGGCCGAGGCGGCGTTTCTGCTTCTGAGCAATCGCCTGAGCAAGACCACGGGACAAATCTTGAGCATCGACGGCGGATTGCAGGAGGCGTTTCTACGCTAGT
>JBGPAN010000188.1:0-7469 GCA_041480785.1 Bacteroidota bacterium
GGCGAGAAGGCCAATGTTGTCTACGGCCCGAACACCTGGCTACATGACGACACCCTCGAGGCAATCAAGAGCCATATCGTTGGAATCAAGGGCCCGTTGACCACGCCTGTCGGTGGCGGGATCCGATCAATCAATGTCAGCCTCAGGCAAATGCTCGACCTGTATGTGTGCCTCAGACCCGTGCGATATTTCACAGGCGTCCCCTCCCCGGTGAAACAACCCGAACTTGTCAACATGGTTGTCTTCCGCGAAAACACCGAGGACATTTACGCCGGTATTGAGTGGAAAGCTGAAACACCCGAGGCGAAGAAGATCATACAATTCCTTCAAACCGAGATGGGAGTGAAGAAGATTCGTTTTCCTCAAACATCTAGCATTGGAATCAAACCCGTATCCCGGGAAGGGTCCTTCAGGCTTATTCGTGCGGCGATCCGCTACACAATTGAAAACAGCCGCAAATCAGTGACCTTGGTGCACAAAGGCAACATCATGAAGTTCACAGAAGGCGGATTCCGCGAATGGGGTTATGAACTTGCCCAGAAGGAGTTTGGCGGTACACCGATCGACGGCGGACCATGGCTCAAGTTGCCAAACGGCATCGTCATCAAAGACGTCATTGCAGATGCGTTCTTGCAGCAGATCCTCACACGACCCGCGGAGTACGATGTCATCGCAACGCTCAACCTGAACGGCGATTATATTTCTGACGCTCTAGCGGCAGAAGTCGGCGGCATTGGAATCGCTCCAGGTGGCAACATCAACTACGAGAACGGCTACGCCGTCTTCGAGGCCACGCACGGAACAGCGCCGAAATATGCCAATCTGGACAAAGTGAATCCGGGATCACTCATTCTCTCCGGCGAGATGATGCTTCGCTATCTTGGTTGGAAGGAAGCCGCCGATCTCATCATTCAGGGGCTCGACAAGACCATCAGGTCCCGAGTTGTGACCTACGACTTTGCTCGGTTGATGGAAGGGGCGAAAGAAGTCAAGTGTTCTGAATTTGGCGAGGCGATCGTTACCAATATGTAAGGAACAGGCATTCGATCATGAAGGCATCCCGTGCGGTGGGGATGCCTTTTTGTTTTTCGCTGATGGCATCGGATGGCTGATTCCTTGAATCAGAGGCGATTTTTGAGTACTATTGGGACAGTTTGTGTTCATCAATCGAGGCTTTGCCAAGGATCGGAGCTGTGACGCAACAACCTACAGTCGAGCACATATCAGACAATGAAGTGCTCGTTCAGCCGCCCGCCAAGGTTGTCCTGTTTAATGACGAAGTGCACACGTTCGAGGAAGTCATTGGGCAACTCATCAAGGCGTTGCGCTGTGATTCCTCCAAGGCAGAAGGTCTAACCTGGGAGGTACACAACTCAGGGAAGGCCGCTGTTTTCGAAGGGCCGATGGACGAATGCGTTAAAGTTTCGGGGGTTCTTGAAGAAATTGCACTCCACACGCAGATACAGATCTGATCCACTGGGAATATGCCAAGCAATATGACCTCATCCGAAATTCGACAGAGTTTTCTGCAGTTCTTCGCTGAACGGCGCCACGCAATCGTGCCAAGTTCTCCTGTCGTACCATACGACGATCCCACTCTCTTGTTTGCGAACGCCGGGATGAATCAATTCAAGGATGTCTTCCTGGGACAGGGAAAGCGTTCCTACAGCCGTGCGGCAAATACGCAGAAGTGCATCCGCGTGAGCGGCAAACACAACGATCTCGAAGAGGTCGGAAGGGACACGTATCACCACACCTTTTTCGAGATGCTCGGCAACTGGTCTTTTGGAGACTACTACAAGAAGGAAGCAATTCAGTGGGCCTGGGAGCTCCTGACAAATGTGTGGAAACTGCCGAAGAACCGGCTATGGGCGACGGTCTACAAAGACGACATTGAAGCTGAAGATCTCTGGAAATCAGTTACCGACATTGACCACAACCACATCCTGAGATTCGGCGAAAAAGACAATTTCTGGGAAATGGGCGAAACCGGACCATGCGGACCGTGTTCGGAAATACACATCGATCGTACTCCCGACGGAACAGCAACTGCTTCCATGGTCAATGCGGGGGTTCCAGAAGTCATGGAAATTTGGAATCTCGTCTTCATCCAATACAACCGTGATGCAAGCCGAACGCTGACCCCCCTCCCCGCGAAGCATGTAGACACCGGGTTGGGATTCGAGCGCATTTGCGCCGTTCTCCAGAATAAGTTCTCCAATTACGACACGGATGTCTTCATGCCGTTGATCCGACGCACGTGCGAGATTACGGGAAAGGCCTACAACGGGGCTCTCTCCGGCATTGACAAACAGCAACTCGAGACCGATACCGCAATGCGAGTTCTCGCAGATCACATTCGCGCGCTTACGTTTGCCATCGCCGACAGTGCCATCCCATCGAATGAAGGACGAGGGTATGTCTTGCGAAGGCTTCTGCGACGGGCAGCACGGTTCGGACGCAATCTCGGCATGCACGACCCCTTTCTGTACCAACTCGTGCCAACGCTTGCCGAAACCATGACCGTCATTTTTCCGGAACTGACGGACAAACAGGATCATATCCAGAAGATTATTCGCGGAGAGGAAGAAGCTTTCAACGCTACTCTTGATCGGGGCCTTGAGATTTTCGAGCAGGTCGTACAGCAGATGGGACACTCAAAGACGTTTCCCGGAGAAGATGCGTTCAAGCTTTACGACACCTACGGCTTCCCACTTGACCTCACCGAGTTGCTTGCAACAGAACGCGGCCTGAAAGTCGACGTTGGGGTCTTCACTGCATTGATGGAGAAACAACGCGACCGATCCCGCGTTTCCGGATCCTCGGTCTCTATCTCGTCCGGAGGAGGTGCCCATTCTGACAGGTTTGATTTGCCGGGTCGGGATATCCTTCAGAGATTTGCAGACGACATTGCTGAGAACCGGCTCAAGTTCGTCGGATATGACCAGCTCGACGTTGAGGCGATGATCGTCAAGGGCGACCGTCACCTCCTCGTTCTCGATTCCACTCCGTTCTATGGTGAGGCAGGCGGACAGGTCGGCGACCAGGGAGTGCTCAAGATTGCCCAACAGACGTTCAACGTCCACGATACCCAGAAAGTCGGCAATCTCAACGTTCACATCCTCAAGGAAGCTGCTCCAACAATCGTTGGGGAAAAGATACGTGCCCAGGTTGACGCAGTTCGGCGTCGGTCCATCATGCGCAACCATTCAGCCACGCACCTCCTCCACGCGGCTTTAAGAAAGACGTTAGGAACACATGTGCACCAAGCGGGGTCGCTCGTTGCACCAGACTATCTCCGCTTCGACTTTGCGCATTTCTCGAAGGTGAGCGATGAAGAGCTCTCTGCGATTGAAGATGCTGTCAATCAGAAAATCCAGGAAAATATCAAGTTGCATCACTATCGCGATATACACTTCGACGACGCGAAGAAAATGGGCGCCCTGATGTTTTTTGGGGACAAGTACGGCGATCGAGTGAATGTTGTCGAATTCGGCGACTATTCCAGGGAGTTCTGCGGAGGGACCCATGTGCACTCTACGGGGGACATTGGTTATTTCAAGTTTCGCTCGGAGAGCAGTGTCGCGAGCGGCGTCCGGCGCGTGGAAGCAGTGACGGCAGAGTACGCACTCGAGCTCATGAAACTGCAGGATCGCAATGCCGCGGAGAGACTCGAGTACGCTAAAGGACAATTGCAGGAGCTGATAGATTTGGCGAACCAACTAAAGGCACACAATGGCTCGTTGTCTCCGGAATTTGAAAAGTCGCTCGCCGATCTCACTACTCAATTGAGTTTTCTGCAACGAGCCCCGGCCTGTCCGAAGAGTTATGCGGAAGACCTTCGTGGGCAGTTCAACACGAGGACCGAACGCGGACTCTCAATCGAGTTATTGGTCCTGGGCATCGCAGAGAAGCGGAAACTGGTCGATCGCGAGCTCTCGAAAAACAGACTGCAATCACAGTCCGGAACTATCGATGGATATGTGCACAATGCACAACTCGTGCAAGACGTGAAAGTTGTGTCGACTCTGGTCGAAGCCTATTCACTCGACGAGCTGAAACTTCTCGGCGACACCTTGCGGACGAAACTCGGCAGGGGCGTTGGATTGCTCGCAGCGATCATCGATGGAAAGGTCTCTCTGGTCTGTGTCGTCACGGACGATCTTGCAGGCACCAAGAAGCTCGATGCTGGCAAAATCGTGGGGAGCGTTGCAAGGCTTTTGGGAGGAGGAGGAGGAGGCAAAGCTCATCTGGCGACGGCCGGTGCCAAAGACGTTTCAAAACTCGCTGAGGCGTTGGCTGCGACACCATCGATCGTCCAATCAATGTTGACCAGCAATTAGGCACTCATCATGAACACATTCGAACGGCTTCTGAACGTCCGCAAAGAGCGCGGTGCGGGCTATTTCATCCTGCTCGATCCGGACAAAAGCAAGCAGGAGGAACTCCCCTCGTTCATTCGGGAGGCAACCGAGGCTGGAGTCGACGGATTTCTCGTGGGCGGGAGCTTGATGTCGACTGACGAGTTTGAACCGCACCTCAGAACGATCAAACAGAATACGTCCGTCCCCGTGATCATCTTTCCGGGCAGCATCATGCAGGTATCTACCGTCGCCGACGCAATTCTCTTTCTCGTCCTTATTAGCGGCCGCAATCCTGAACACCTCATTGGCAACCAGGTCATCGCAGCTCCGATTATCCGACGCAGCGGTCTTGAGCCCATCTCTACGGGCTACATGCTCATCGAAGCCGGAAATACGACGTCCGCTGAATTTATGAGCAACACAAAACCGATTCCGCGAGACAAGGCCGACATCGCCGTGGCTCATGCGCTTGCCGCTGAGATCATCGGAATGAGGCTCGTCTATCTGGATGCCGGCAGCGGAGCCAACACCTCCGTACCGGAAGAGATGCTCAATGCCATTGCATGCAAGTGTTCCCTGCCGATGATCGTGGGCGGCGGGATCCGAACACCGGAGGAAGCACGAAGGAAAGTCGAGGCGGGCGCCTCTTTTGTAGTAACCGGAACGATTACGGAGCACAACAATCATCGTTCGTTCATCAAGGAATTTGCCGAGGCCGTGCATTCAAAAGCACGCGTCTCGCGAACAATCTAAACGGACAGTGTCCATATGGCTCACCTACCGCTTACCCTTGTCTATCGGCAGAAGTTCATCCTCGACTCTCTGAAGGAGAGTGCCGAAACGAAGCAGAAGATCGCCGCTCAGTGTGTATCTGAGATCATCAAGGCGATTGATATGATCATTGAGGCGTTCAACAAGAAGAAAAAGATTCTCTTGTGCGGAAACGGAGGAAGCGCCGCAGACGCTCAGCATCTGGCGACAGAATTTGTTATCCGGCTGAATCCGAAGATTCAACGTCCCGGCCTCCCGGCGATCGCCCTCACGACCGACACGTCTTTGCTCACGGCAGGAGCCAATGACATCGGCTACGACAATGTGTTTTCCCGCTCCGTTGAGGCATTGGGCGAAAACGGCGACATTCTGATTGGACTTAGTACAAGCGGCAACTCTGAAAGCGTCAACAATGCTTTTCGAAAGGCCCGTGAGAAAGGGATGAAGACCATCGCCCTCCTGGGAAAAGATGGCGGGAAGTCCAAAGACCTCGTCGATCTGGCAGTGATCGTCCCATCGAGTGACACTCAACGGATACAGGAGGGACACATCACGATCGGTCACATCATTTTTCAGGAAGTTGAACAGGAGATGTTTGGGTAGCCGTCATTCTGTTCTGATGGATCACCCAATCAAACGAACGCAACCGGAACCAGTGATCCTCATGGTCCTCTTCCCACATTCGTGCGCTGGATAATGCCTGGACATCATCGAAAAGATTTCTTGATTCCTCTGCTCACGGTCCTTGCTGACGCACTCGCCATCGAAGGGTCATTTCTCTTTTCCTATTGGCTGCGCTTCCACTCCCCGTTCACGGCCCTCCTTCCCGTAGAACTCGGCGTGCCTCCGCTCAACGCATACATCCTCGGTTCCGTTTTTGTCATTCCGGCATGGCTCTTGTTGTTCCACTCCAGACACATGTACACATCGAGGAGAACCGTCTATTTCACCGATGAAGTGTTCGCCATCGTCCGCCTCGTCTTCTTCGGGATGTTGATCGTCATGAGCGCAGCGTTCTTCTACAGAGCATTCTCCTATTCACGTGCCGTCTTCGTCCTCCTGGCAGTTGTTGCTATGAGCTTCATCGCACTTGCCCGATTCCTCGTGCACAAGTTCGAACAATACTGGTATTCCAAGGGACACGATCTCCAAGACGTCGTCATCGTCGGGACCAATGTGACGGCACGCCGCGTCTACGACGGCATCACTTCGAACAAATCGCTCGGTTACCATATCATCGGGTTCTTCTCCGTCAACGGCCTCAACGAAATGGAAACGGCCGGGATTGATTTCCTTGGCCATCTTTCTCACGTTCCACAGTTCATCAAAGATCATAGGGTCGATATCGTTCTCGTATCCTTGACATACAAGGATCACCCCCAACTCTACGAACTCGTCCGTGACTGCGAGGGGCTCAACACGGAAATCATGATGGTGCCTGACATGCTGGAACTCATGACCAGCCGGGTCCGCATCAAGGAACTCCACGGGATCCCGTTCATCAAGATCAAGTCGGTTCCCCTGACAACGTGGAATCTCATCCTCAAGCGTTCGTTCGATGTCTTGGCATCGGCGCTGTTCCTCATCCTCTCCAGTCCGTTTTTCGCTCTGATTGCGGTCTTGATCAAGGTTGCCTCGAAGGGTCCACTGTTTTACCGTCAGGAACGGGTCGGGCTCGATGGCAAGACGTTCCGTCTCATCAAGTTCAGAACGATGCGAGCCGATGCTGAAAAGGAGTCGGGGCCGGTGTGGGCTCACAAAAACGACCCGAGGAAAACGAAAGTGGGGGCATTTCTGCGACGTTTCAGCCTGGATGAGCTCCCCCAATTCCTCAACGTGATTGTTGGCGACATGAGTATCGTCGGTCCGCGTCCCGAACGACCGCACTTCGTGAACCAATTCAGAAAGGAAATCCCGAAGTACCTCGATCGTCACAGAGTAAAAACGGGAATGACCGGATGGGCTCAGGTCAACGGCCTTCGGGGAAATGCACCCATCGAGGAACGGACGAAATACGACGTGTACTATGTCGAGAACTGGTCACTCGTCTTCGACGTCAAGATCATTCTGAAAACTGTGCACACCGTTTTCTTCGGCAAGGATGCCTACTAGGATTTCCTTGCAGAGAAAGCAAAAAAAACCTTCTTATGGCTGCAGCGTTCATCTTTTTTCTCCACGCGTGCGCAGCGATCTACGCTTTCATCACACGCCGACGCGCAGGGGGCATAAGCGAGGGGCTACTCGCTGTCGCCTTCCTTGGCATCGTATTCGCCGTCGGTTGGACAATCGCGACAGTGCTTACAAACCTGCTTTTTACTCCAGAGTGCTTCATCA
>JBGPAN010000189.1:0-7451 GCA_041480785.1 Bacteroidota bacterium
CTGGTACGAAGGGATCCTTGATGAAATCCGGAAGTACACCGGTCCAAAGAAAGATCTCCGTTTCTATGTTGATGTCGGGGGGCGTGAATTGCAGCTTGTCCCGGGTTACCACCTGGTCGTTTCGACTCTTGAGCAGGGAGGGTATCAAAAGGGAAGCGAGATTGAGTCATTCTTAGACAAGGACGCGGAGCATAATGAAATTGCATGGGCTCATCGTCTGTGGCGTCCGCTGAAGTTCATGTTTGGTCGCTAACATTATCCATTCTATCAATCGGCGCATGGAGGATTTTCATGAAACGCAGCGTGTTGGTTTGTTTGTTCCTTCTCTTACCCTTTGTTGCTTCTTCGCAGGCGAAGCGTGCGCTGACGTTCGATGACTTCATCAGCCTCGGAAGGGTCACCGATCCGCAGGTATCGCCCGACGGGAAGACTGTGGCCTTTGTCGTGACCTACCACAACAAAGTCGAGAACAAAACGAACAGCAATATCTACGTTGTCCCGGCTGACGGCGGCCCCGTTCGGCAGCTGACAGCGGCCAAAGGGGCAAACAACATTCCTCGGTGGATGCCTGATGGCAAGATCCTCGCGTTCATTTCAACACGGGATGGAGAAGCGCAGATCTGGACCATGCCTGTCGGCGGCGGCGAAGCCCACAGGGTATCATCGATCTCAACGGGAGTCTCCGATCTTCAGGTCTCTCCTGACGGCAAATGGTTTTCGTTCGCGTCGGAGGTCTATCCGGATTGTCCCAACGACGAAAGCAACAGGAAGCGCAGCGAGGAAGTGGAGAAAAGCAAAGTGAAAGCGAAGATCTTCGACAAGCTTCCCTACCGTGTGTGGAATTCCTGGAAAGACGGAAAGCGAACACATCTCTTCGTTCTTCCAGCCAATGGGGGAGCGTCGAGAGACATCACACCCGGGGACGCGGATTCGCCCCCCATCGACCTCGGCGGCAGTTGGTCGTATGATTGGTCACCGGACGGAAGCGAGATTGCCTTCACACGGAACCCAGATCCAGCCATTGCCATCAGCACGAACAACGACATCTATGTCGTCCGTGTTGGAGGAGGAGGAGCAAAAAGGATCACGGACAACCCAGGGAATGATTCCCAGCCTCTCTATTCTCCGGATGGAAAGTACATCGCCTATCTGCAGATGAAACGCGCCGGCTTCGAGGCCGATCAAAAGCAACTCATACTGTATGAACGCTCGACGGGTAAACGCCAGAATATCACCGATCGAGTCGATTACAGTGTCAATGACTATCTTTGGACACCCGATTCGAAGGCGATCTACTTCAACGCGGATGATAAGAGCAATGAATCCCTCTTCAGGCTCGATGTAGCGTCGGGGAAGCTTGATGCGGTGATCGACAAAGGGTACAACCATTCGCTGAGAATTCTCCCGGATGGAAAAAGTATGATTCTTGTCAAAGAATCCATCTACCAGCCGGCCGAAATCTATCGAATCGATCAAAGCGGAAAGACGGTCAAGAAGCTTACTTCGACGAATGATGAGAAGCTCAGCATGATCGAGATGAATCCAAAGGAGGAGTTTTGGTTTACGGGAGCGGCGGGCGCGAAGGTCCACGGTTTCATCGTAAAGCCGGCGGCATTTGACCCCTCGAAGAAGTACCCGGTGATACTTCTGGTCCACGGTGGGCCGCAGGGACAGTGGGGTGACCAGTTCCATTATCGCTGGAGCGCCCAGATGTTTACGTCACGAGGCTTTGTCGCCGTTCTCATCAATCCCCGCGGGAGCACTGGCTATGGCCGGAAGTTCACTGATGAGATCAGCGGTGACTGGGGCGGCAAACCGTATGAAGATTTGATGAAGGGAGTCGACTACGTCCTCAAGTCCTATTCATTTCTTGATGGGAAAAAGATCGCGGCGGCCGGCGCTTCGTACGGTGGATATATGATCAATTGGATTGCCGGTCATACGACACGGTTCCGCTGTCTCGTCTCTCACGACGGCACGTTCGACATGCGCAGCATGTACGGTACGACAGAAGAATTGTGGTTCCCTGAATGGGAGTTCCGCGGCACGCCGTACCAGAATCCCGAGCTCTACGAAAAGTGGTCTCCTTCGAAATTCGCCGCCAACTTCAAGACGCCGATGCTTGTCGTTCATGGCCAGCTTGACTATCGGCTGGATGTGAGCGAAGGGTTCCAGCTCTTCACGGCGCTCCAGCGTCAGGGAGTGAAGTCGAAAATGTTGTACTTCCCCGACGAAGGGCATTTCGTGACGAAGCCTGCGAATGCTGAACTATGGTACAAGACGGTTTTGGATTGGATCGAAGAGAACACGAAGTGATGATCGACGGGACAATATCAAAAAGCCGCTGCGATGTGAGTCGTGGCGGCTCTTTTTCTTTCTGCAGGGTGAATTGACATTGAATTCGCCATCTCCTACATTACGTGCAATCATTCCTACAATGTCACTCAACGCCGCACTTCCCGGGAAACATTCGAAATCCATGGAACTGCTAACAATGTTTCTGATCCTCTGTGTTCCGAAGAGGAGATGTCCCAGCAATCCGGAGTGCCCTTCGGATTCCCTGTTATTCTGAAAAACAAAAAGGAGGCGTCATGCAACCTGTTCAGGTTCCGCCACAAATGTCTGTTCTGCAACCTCCGCCTGTGCGGTATGCGGGATTCTGGCGACGGTTCGTTGCACACCTTATCGACCAAATCGTCGTTGGCATTGCAGCGTTTGTCATTTTCATCCCCGGATTGGCCTTGTTGGGAGTTGGAATCGGAGCTGGAATTATGGAGGAGTCGGAATCGGCGGTCGGATTGATTCTTGCTGCAATCGCTGCGTATCTAGTGGCAATTCTGCTCATCGTGATTGGCCAGTGGCTCTATTACGCCCTGATGGAGTCGTCGAGCAAACAAGCGACCTTGGGGAAACTGGCACTTGGGATTGTTGTCACCGACCTCAGCGGAAATAGAATTTCCTTTGGTCGCGCAACAGGCCGATATTTCGGGAAAATTGTGTCAGGGATGATCATGTGCATCGGTTACATCATGGCGGGATTCACCGAGAGGAAACAGGCGTTGCACGATATTATGGCGAGCTGCCTTGTTGTCTTGAAATGAAAACTGAATTTGTGAAAGAGTAATATTTTCCATCGATTGTAAGATCTTCAAGACTGCGCGCAGGTAGACAGTCTGCTGGTTTGTTTTCTCGAGAATTTTGGCGATTGCCTCGCTCTGTATTGAAGGCACGCTTCTTGCCCCCTTCCTGCTGTCGTAACGAGACTCCAGGCGTGATACGGAACAAAGGCGCATCGGAGAAATCGAAGGAGGCAACGTATGGGCCAGCAGCAGATATTGTTCATCATCGTCGGCGTCATCGTCATCGGAATTGCCATCACTGTTGGGATATCGATCGTGAGCGCCCAGACTGTGGCAACCAACCGTGACGCACTCATCAACGATCTCAATCACCTCGCGTCGTATGCGTATCAGTATCGACTTCGTCTCCGGTCGATGGGTGGCGGACAAGGTGACTACGCTTCGTTCGCTATCCCGCCCAAGATGAGAGTCAATGAGGACGGAACCTATTCCGTTGCTTCAGCCGAGGCAATCACCCTTTCTCTGACTGCTGTCTCCTGTGAGAACGCGTCAAACACCATTCAGGTCATTGTAGGGAGCGAAGGCAAAATCACCGCTTGGACATTTGGCGGGGACTTCGAATGATCTGAGCTCGGTTTTCTATCATGTAACCGCTCAAGCCGCAGTCCGGATCTCCGGTATCACGCTGGGGCGTGCGTTGTCTATGTCGCCCTTCTTATCCACGATCTGAATCGTCTTCTTTTTGTTGCTCCCCTCACTCACGTTTTCAGCGTGTTTTTCGCTATTGGGTACTATCTTTCCTTTGCCATTTCTCGTTTCGTTCTCTATATTGGACTCCACGCAGGACCAATGCTTTGCGCCCAAACTATGGGACTACTGAACACTGTCTACCGTGGCTGCATCACCCTTGATCTCCGGTTTTTGTCGGAATCCTGCCCATCCCTGCAACCGAAATGTCCTTTTGCGCTCCCTCTTCGACGAAGGAAATCTCTATGAGAGAAAGAACTCGGTCATTGCCCATTCTTCTTGTTTGCCTTGTCGTCATCGCCACAAGAGCGCAGGGCCAAAGTATCTTTAAGGAACCGTTGAGTTCACGAATAGTGAGCTAGAAAACTAGTTGTCATACGTCGAGCTTATTCGAGGAGAAAAAGGAGAACAATCCATGGAGCACTTCAAAGACAGTATGTTGAATCTCGTCAGCGAAACATCGACAAACCTGCCGGCCGACGTCCGCAGAGCGATCAAGGGCGCTGCCGAGCGGGAACTTCGCGGGACTCAGTCAGATCTCGCTCTTCAAACCGTCGCCATCAACATCGATATGGCCACAGACAGCTGCGCGCCCATCTGCCAGGACACGGGCATGCCGACTTTTGAGATCAAGACGCCTGTCGGCGTGAACCAGATAACCATGAAGAAACAAATTCTCCAGGCAATTGAAGAAGCCACAAAACAGGGGAAACTGCGCCCGAACACAGTCGACTCGCTCACTGGCAAGAATAGCGGAAACAATATCGGCGAAGGAGCACCGGTTGTCCATTTCGAGCAGTGGGAGGAGAATGACATCGAAGTGCGATTGCTCCTGAAGGGGGGAGGATGTGAAAACAAGAACATTCAGTATTCCTTGCCCATGGAATTGCCCAGCCTGGGCCGGGCCGACAGAAACCTCGACGGCGTGAGAAAATGCCTCATGCATGCGGTGTGGCAGGCACAAGGCCAGGGTTGCAGCATCGGCGCGCTCGGTGTCGCAATCGGCGGTGACCGGACATCCGGGTACAGCTACGCAAAGCAACAGCTGTTTCGCGAGCTTGACGACATCAATCCAAATCCCGAGCTGGCGAGGCTCGAAACATACGTGATGGAGAATGCGAACAAGCTTGGCATTGGAATGATGGGATTCGGTGGTCTTGCGACTCTCATTGGATGCAAAATTGGATCGTATCATCGACTGCCGGCGAGCTTTTTCGTTTCCGTCGCGTACGATTGCTGGGCGTATCGTCGTCTCGGCGTGATCATCGATCCTGCGACTGGGAAAATCAAACGCTGGCTATATAAGGGCGACACACCCGCGATGAAAATGGCTCAGGCCGAGAAACTCCCGCTGACCGGCAGAGAGATCCGGTTGACGATACCGCTTTCGGAGGAACAAGTACGCAGCCTCAAGGTTGGCGACGTGTTGCTCCTGAATGGCACAATGCACATGGGTCGCGATGTCTTACATCATCACCTGATGACTCACGATTCCCCCGTCACCCTCGATGGCGGTGTCATCTATCATTGTGGACCGGTTGCTTTGAAGAAGGACGGTAAATGGTTCATGAATGCCGCGGGCCCTACCACGAGTATTCGCGAGGAGCCCTACCAGGGTGAGATCATCAAGAAGTTCAAAGTCCGTGCTGTTATTGGAAAAGGAGGCATGGGGCCGAAAACTCTGTCAGCAATGAAAGAGGTGGGCGCGGTCTATCTGAGCGCCATCGGTGGAGCAGCGCAGTACTACACAAAATGCATTGAGGAAGTGGAAGGCGTAGACCTGTTGGAGTTTGGCATACCGGAGGCAATGTGGCATGTCCGCGTCAAGGACTTCCTTGCCATTGTAACAATGGACTCGCATGGCAATAGTCTCCATGCCGACGTTGAAAAGGCGTCAGCGGCCGAGCTTGCTAAGTATGCTCAGCCCGCTACACTGTAACCGTCGGTTCAGATCGTGAAGACGGTGAAGCAGTTGAGCAGCTATGAATTGATCTGGGAGATCGTGCGGCAGATTCCGAAGGGAAAAGTCGCAACCTACGGTCAAGTTGCCTCGGAGTCCGGTTTCCCTGGACAGGCACGGTTGGTTGGATATGCGCTCCACTCTCTCCAGCCGCATGCTGAAGTGCCGTGGCAACGGGTCATCAACTCGCATGGAAGAATCTCATTTCCGCGCGGAAGCAGTGCCTACAGACGACAGCGACGTCTTCTCACGAGAGAGGGAGTGATATTTCAGGGGGACACAATCGACCTCGAGCGCTTTGGTTGGCTGAAGACATCTCGGAGATAACGAAGCGGATCGACTATGGGAAAACCCGACTATCCAGTGACAACGGCGATCCGGCACTTGCGTGACAAAAAGGTTGAGTTTCGGCCGCACATGTATGCATATGAAGAACACGGAGGGACGGGTCATTCGGCAAGCGCCCTCGGGGTGTCCGAGCACGCGGTGGTGAAGACAATTGTGATGGCAACTGACGAAGGAAAACCACTTATCGTGCTGATGCATGGCGATCGGGAAGTGCGACGAAGCAGCTCGCGAGGGTTCTCAACGTGAAACGCGTTGAGCCGTGTGATGAATCAACGGCGGGCAGGCACACCGGCTATTTGTTTGGTGGCACAAGCCCTTTTGGTACACGCCATCCGCTGCCTGTCTATGTGGAGCGCAGCATTTTTGATCTGCAGCGTTTGTTCATCAATGGCGGGAAAAGGGGCTTCCTGGTTGAGATCAGCCCCGCCGACCTCAGGAAAGCGCTTCCTGTCGTCGAGGTTAACGTGGCAACATCGTTCACTTCATGAGGGATGGTTCAGATGAACATCTTCGAATGGACAACGGAACTACGTTTTGCGCTCTCATTAGCGCTGGGTTTCCTTGTCGGCCTTGAACGCGAAAGCACAAAGTTGGAGCACGCCAGCGTGATCTTTGGCGGAGTGCGGACGTATCCGATCATTAGCCTCTTCGGGTTTGGATGTGCGTGGCTTCACCACTCGGGAGTGGCATTCATGCTTCCGGTCGGCCTGGCTGTTATTGGAGCCTTGGCGTCGATCGCGTACACCACGAAAACCAGAGCGGGACACCACGGCTTTACAAGCGAGACTTCGGCGTTGCTGACGTTCATCGTGGGGGCACTTGCTCTCCTGGCCGATGTGTGGATCGCAATGGCTCTTGCTGTTGTCAATACGGTCTTGCTCTCAGAGAAAGCGGAGCTCGAAACGTATGTCGAACGTTACAACAAGGCAGAGTTTCTTGCCGTCGTGAAGTTCATTCTCGTCACAGTCATCATTCTCCCGGTTCTCCCCAATCAGGATTACACTCAATTCCATCTCAATCCAACGCACATCTGGCAGGTTGTTATTCTGGTCTCGAGCATTGGGTTTGTGGGGTACTTGCTGGAAAAGACGTTCGGTGACAAAGTGGGATTGTGGCTGTCCGGCATCGTGGGGGGGATCGTTTCGAGTACCGCCACGACGGTCGCGGTCGGCCGCATAGCAAACAAGAATCCCGGCCGGGCAGCAACGGCTCTCCAGGCATCGTTGCTGGCGAGCAGCATGATGTACGTCCGAATTCTGGTGCTTGTGCTCGTGATCAATTCGGCTTTCCTGCCGGCGTTGTGGTGGAAACTAACC
>JBGPAN010000190.1:0-7441 GCA_041480785.1 Bacteroidota bacterium
CCACATACACGTCCGTACAAGCATTCCTGCAGGCACATCCGAGCTCAAATCTCCTGAGTGCAGCGCGTCCGGTTGGCTCAGCGCGATTGGTCCCATTCGCGACTGCTTCACCGGCAATTCCGCTCCAGAACACTCTGCAGTTGAGTCCTCAATATAAAGTTGAGCGGGCACCGAATGGAACTGTGCGATGGCTGGAAGGACCATTGAGCCAGACACAGAGCGCTCTGACGCTTCGAAAACAAACTCAGACGACGCCACAGGCTGCTCTCGCGGTGCTGAAATCGCAGGCGCCTCTTCTGGGTCTGAAGAATCCGGCCGAAGAACTCTTGCTCGTGAGTTCTACCCACGATGAGATCTCGTTCGACCATGTCAGATTTCAGCAGATGTATCAGGGAATTCCTGTCTGGGGACGAGATCTCTATGTTCACTTCAATGCCCAAGGTTCGGCCTACATGATCAACGGATCGTACGAACCTACGCCGGTTGGAGTTGAAACCAAACCCGCTTTGAGTCAGACAAGCGCTCTCCAGAACGTTGTTGAAGACCTTAAATCGCTCGGGAGATACCAGCCACTCACCAAGGAAGCTTCTGCCTTCCTTGGAATCGATGACCCGTCAGAGGAACTGGTCGTCTACACCACGTCTCAAGGGACGTTTCGGTTGGCTTACGAGGTGAGCATACATCCCAATCTGGTCGAGTGGTACTCTTATATTGTTGACGCTCAGGACGGCCAGACCCTCAACAAGATCGCGCGCCATTGTTCGATTTTGCCAGAAAGCTATGAGCGTACTTCAGCGACGGCTTACGAGTTCAAGTTCGAACCTCCCGATCTATCCAACGCGCTGGCTGGATCGTTTGCGGATGCGTCCGCAACGGATCTGAACGGAGTCACAAAGACGATGAGAGTCTGGAATAACGGGTCCGGGACGTACTATATGATCTGGGACCTGCCAAATTTCAATGCCGGCCAATCACAGCTTCCCGATAGTCCTTCGGGAGGCGGACTCACGCTCTCTGCGAATAACAAGGATCTCAGCCAAAATGTTCAGTTGGTCCACAATACTTCTCCCAACAATACCTGGTCCGACCAATCTGCTGTCTCGGCCCACTACAATATGAAAGTCGCTTACGATTACTACAAGACGACTCATGCGCGTAAGGCGATCGATGACAAGGATGGTTCAATTATCTCGATTATCCATGTTACAGATGGCGGGAAAGGGATGGACAACGCCCAATGGAATGGCCGCACTATGATATACGGTGACGGACTGACTGACTTCAAACCGCTTGCGGGAGGTATGGATGTTTCCGGTCACGAGATGACTCACGGAGTGGTACAAAATACAGCCAACCTCGTCTATCAGGGACAATCAGGCGCAATAAATGAATCGTTTGCAGATGTTTTTGGCTATATGATCGATCAACCGAGGTCCGACTACCTTATTGGCAAGTCAATCATCAAGACGCCAGGGAAAGTCGCTCTTCGGGACCTTCAAAATCCGGCAAACACTCAGCTCCTCTCGCCTCAGCCCTCGCAAATGAGTGAGTTCCAGAACCTCGCGACCAACCAGGACAATGGGGGCGTGCACGTTAACAGCGGAATTCCCAACAAAGCGGCTTACAATGTGATTGTTGCGCTTGGCAAGTCAAAAACCGAGCTCATCTACTACCGCGCTTTGAGCAACTATTTGACCAAGAACAGTCAGTTCGGCGACTGCAGAAAGGCTGTTCTTCAGGCTACAACTGATCTCATTGGGAAATCCGGCATCACGGCTAGCGACACCACCGCTATCAGCGCAGCGTTTGAGGCTGTCGGAATCAAAACAAACACCGGAGCCAGCACCGGATCTGGAGGGAACGAGATCCCCCCCGTGACAGGAGGCAAACAGTACATCACCTTCATGATGGCGAGCGGTCAGATTGGGCTTCTTGACATGGCGACCGGTTCAGCGGGAACTTTCAACAGTTCAAGCGCCGTTGCACGGTCCGCCACGGGCGACCACGCTCAGCTCTCCACCGGATTGAGTGGCAAATACGTATGGTTCATCAATCAAAACAGACAGCTCGCCTTCGTCGATGTTGCATCCGGTCAGGTCAGCGGCTTTTCATCGCTCAAGATTCAACAGACAGGAGATCTCTGGAATGCCTCGGTATCGCCAGATGAGAAATACGTAGCCATCGCATCAGCATATGCCAATGACGCCAATCTCTATGTTTTTGACGGCACTCAGCTTGGAAAGATCGCTCTGGATCCAGAAAGCAGCCAGAGCGGCACCAAGGTTCAGACGATCCAGTATCCTGACGTTGTTTCGTGGTCACCGAACATGAGCAAGCCAAAGATCGGGTTCGATGCATACAATGAGGTGGACATCGGAACATCTGGAAAGGTGGGTTACTGGGGTATCTATGAAATCGACTTCTCTGCCGGGAAGGTCTACAATCTTGTCGGATCACAGCCCAGCAATGTCAGCATCGGGAATATCACCTATGGCAACACGAATCCCGATCTCGTCGCTTTCAACTATATCGATGCCACGGGAAAGTTTGACACATACGTGGGCAATTTCGATAAGGGCCAAATGCAGGCGCTCAACATCCCGACGAACTCCCTGAATGGCGCCGCCATCAACGACGCGGAGCGGCCAACGTTCTCGCCGGACGACTCCAAGCTTTGCTTGTCAAGTCCAGCGCAGAAAGCACTTCTCTTTTATGAAGGAGCGACTGGCAAGCTTACAGCCGCTCCGTTTACGGTGGCGCTCTACAATCCGCGTTGGTTCGTACAAGGCGGGAACGTAACGAGCGCGGAATCAGTGGAAATTCCTACAGCGTTCCGCTTGCACGACAACTATCCAAACCCGTTCAATCCTTCGACGAAGATTGAGTACGATGTTCCGTCGAGGAGTCACGTTCAACTCGCGATCTACGATATTCTGGGACAGCTCGTCCGAACGCTCGTCAACTCCGACCTCTCCAACGGCCACTATTCTGTCGCATGGGATGGAACAAACGAGACAGGGCGCCAGGTTGCATCCGGGATGTACATCTATCGATTAGAAGCAGCGGATGGTTCTGGCAGTGCCACAGTCCTTTCGAAGAAGATGATGCTCTTGAAATAAGATGATGACAGTAAGAAGTCCGTCTTCTCCAGAGGATTCTGCCCAGAAGACGGACTTCTCCATTTTTGGAGGATGACCTGATGAAAATGCTCTCCACCCTTTTTGTTTTTCTTCTTTTGCTTCAGCAGTCGTTCGCACAGGTAACGGTGTTGGTCAATGATTTTCCTGTGAGCGACGTGACAAATGCCAGCGTCTATCGGCCGGCACTCGCCTCCGCCCCCAACGGATCGTATGCGGTGACCTGGGGGGACGAGCGTTACGGCAACACGAACAGGGCAAACGGAGCGGGAAATATTTTCGGGCGCATCATCGGTTCCAACGGGGTTCCGCTGACCGGGAATTTCAGAGTCGATGATGTTGTAGCAAACACCTACTACACTGACTACTGGGTTTTCTTCAGCTCGCCATTGTTCCTTCCCTCCGGACAACTCGTTGTCGTCTGGCACGTCAATGGGGCCAGCGGCATTTCTGGGATTCAGTCCAATGATGTCTATTATACTGCTTTCAACGGCACGACCGGCGCTCGTCTGGCCGCCGGCGTTCAGTTGAACAAGGTCGGAACGTCGACGGGCGGACCGGCGAGCAGGCCGCATGTCGCCTATCGGGCGCCTTCGACATTTCTCGCTGTGTACGAATACTCGAAGAACGGGAACAACATCGGCGGGACGCTTGTTGACATCAACAGCGGAGCACAAATCGGCGATGCGTTCGAAATGAGTGACAACGCTTTTAACTCTCGGATATATCCTCACGCCGCAAGCAATGGCAATTACACTGTTGTAGTCTGGACTGACGGACGAACAGACACACAGGTGGGGGACGTGTACTCTGAGCGAATCGTTGGAAACACTCTCGCCAGCACAAACGTGAAGGTGAACGACGACCCTGCCGGCGGGTACAACCAGTATGCCCGTGTTGCGATGGATGCTCAAGGGAATTACGTCGTGGTGTGGATTGACACGCGGTCCAACTCGGGTGGTGACCTCTATGCACAGCGCTTCGACGCCCAAGGAAACAGAATTGGAACGAACTTCAAATTGACAAAGAGTAACTCCAAATTTCACGAGTATCCTCCCGGCATCTCGATGAAAAGCGATGGCTCTTTCGTCGTCGCATGGGCAGATTCCATCAAGCAGGTGGGGAAGAACTGGGGCATTAAAACACGGTTTTTCGGTTCCGCTGGTCAGCCGCTCTCAGACGCCATAGAAGTGACAACTGCCCCTTCTCTCCAACCGGACGTGAAGATCGGACCGAACGGCGCGGTGTACTATGCATGGCTCGACGGACGCGAAAACATCAATCTTGGAAGAATATACTCAAAGGTGTACACAGGTTTTCCGACAACAGCCATCACGGAACAAAGCGTACCGAGGGTCTTTCAGCTAGAGCAGAACTATCCGAACCCTTTCAACCCAACAACGAATTTCGAATTTCGAATCGGGAATTTCGAATTTGTATCGCTAAAGTTGTTTGATGTTCTCGGCAGAGAGGTTGCCACGCTTGTGAACGAGCAGCGACAGGCGGGTATCTACAAAGTCACTTGGGACGCATCGAAATTGCCGAGTGGAGTGTACTTTTACACGCTTCGCGTCGGCGATTTTGTCGAGACAAGGCAGATGGTGTTGGCAAAATAAGGGGAAGCACGCTCCGGACTTCATTCAGGTAGTAGAAAACCTACCAACGCCTTTCGACCCCGGCCGAACGAATCAGGGGGAGAAACGATTTGCCCCTCGGTATGCCCTGCTGAAATAAGCTGCAAATCGTTGCATGCAGCCCCGGTTGTTTTTCAAGCCTCATTTCAGTATGTTCTTCGAGAACCTGTCGATCACGACATTCCTTCCAATGATCAAACATCTCGGAATCGTTGGTGCCGGTACAATGGGGGCCGGCATCGCGCATCTCGCGGCTCTAGCGGGAATTGATGTCGCGCTCTACGACATCAATGACACGGTGTTGCGGCAGGCGCTCGAACGCCTGAAGCGCAGCATCAACAAAGCGGTCGAGAAGGGTGAATTGAGCGCGGAGCAATCCACCGAGGCATTTACGCGTATCCACCCTCGGACCCGCCTCGCTGACCTGAGTCATTCAGAAATTGTTGTTGAAGCCGTCATTGAGGACCTTCGGATTAAGAAGGACCTTTTTAAGCATCTTGAGGCAGGCAGCAAGCCGACAACAATCCTTGCTTCCAACACATCGTTTCTTTCCGTCACCGCTATTGCTGCTGCAACCCGTCGACCGGAGAAGGTTGTTGGACTCCACTTCTTGTATCCGGTAGAGAAAGTGAAAGTTGTCGAGATCGTCCAAACGGTGCAGACAGCACAGGAAACACTTCAGTGCTGTCACGAGTTTTTGAATCAACTTGGAAAAACTCCTGTCGCCGTGGCCGATGCACCAGGCTTCATCGTCAACCGGATCGTTCATCCTTTCCATGGCGAGGCGCTGCAGATTCTTGGCGAACATATTGCCGATGCGGAACAAATCGACCGCATTATGAAAGCAGAAGGGGGCTTCGCTTGTGGCCCGTTCGAATCTCTGGACGCCATGGGCCTGGATACCTCCTTCAACGCCACGAAGGCGCTCTTTGATGCATCCTCTGGTGACGCGCGGTTCAGACCTCATCCGATCGAAAAGCGCATGGTCGAATCCGGGTTGTTGGGCCAGAAGTCAGGGCACGGCTTCTACATATACGAACAGAACAATAGGAAGTAGAGATTTCCTTAACTCTCGCAGATGTTCATGACAAAGAAGAAACAAAGAGCGAAGGCGCCGGCGAAGAAGCTGCGGGAGCATCACCCCGACAAGGCCATCGTCTATATCGTCGGTGATTCTCCCATGGTGGAAGAGCATGTCGCGTTGTGTTCATCGCACGGATATGCCGTGGTTTATGATCTGAACGGGAAAAGCCAAATTCTTCAGACAGTCGATTCCAGCTTTGTTCGAAAATCCGCCAAGATTCCAAGCAATGTTTCATTTGCACTCGAGCTGACAAACATCGATCTTGAGAGGAAGAGAAAGAACCTCGAGGCGCTTGACAAAGCGCTTCCTGTTACCGCGGCGATTACCAGTTCGTCCGTTACGGTTTCCGCGACCGAGCAATCGTCATGGATCCACCACAAGAGCAGGCTCGTGGGGCTCTGTGCTCTTCCAACACTGAGCAAGGCCAGCCTTGTCGAAGTCGCGCCGACGGTGTTCTCCCCGGCGGAGACAATTCAAGTGGTGCAGAGATTCTTTCAATCGGTCGGAAAAGAGATTGAGCTCGTTCAGGACAGAGTGGGAATGGTATTCCCCCGCATCATTTGCCAGATCATCAACGAAGCCGCATTCGCTCTTCAAGAGGAAATTGCGGTGCCTCAGGATATCGACCTGGCAATGAGACAGGGAGCCAACTTCCCATTCGGACCCATTGAATGGGCAGACAGACTTGGCATGCAGCAAGTATACGCAGTCCTCTCTGCACTTCATCAAGATCTCGGTGGGGACCGATACCGAATATCACCGCTGCTGAGACAAATGGCTCTCAGCGGAACATGGTGGAAGAGAATGTAGCCAACCTTCAATGAAAGGTAAAAACCATGACAGCCCGATTCATTTGCTGGAAAACAGCCATCGTCGCGGCCTCATTTTTGCTGGCGGCATGCGCCGCAATCGCTCAGGACATCGAGACAAAGAAATCGTTCGAGGGAGTCCTTGAAGTCCAGGTCCAGAATACCGAGCGAGTCCAGCTTTTCACATTCTCTTTGAAGAATGGCAAAATCCGAGTTGAGCCGGCCGATGTCGTTGATGCCGCACAGGTCATTCTTATCGACAATCCGGCGAAGAGAACGTACGTCCTCCTCCCCGCCCGGGAACAATACATCGAAATCGCGAATGCCAAGGAAGCCGGACAAGAGCAGTCAGGCCTTCAGAGGACAGAGCTCACGGACGAAATCCAGGGATACACATGCGATCAATTTCTGCTCAAGTCGAGCGAGGCGGAAGTTGAAATCTGGGCGACAAAAGAATTTGGAACGGCGGGAACCTTGCTCACAACCGTCAGCGCTCAATCGCTCGATGCGCCAGCGTGGCAGAACGAATTGTTCGGCATGGGATATTTCCCCATGAAAGTTGTCATGCGCGATGCATCAGGTTACGATGCGGGGAAGTTTGAGGTCAACACAGTTCAGAAGAAGGCACTCGGAGAGTTCCTCTTCCGCATCCCGAAGGGTTATGACAAAGTCGAGAAGGACGTTCTCGAACTGAAACAAGCTGCACCAAAGAAGAAAAGAACCCGGTGATGGAAGCACGGAAGAAGCTCCAATTCCGTTTCGCGTTTGTCTTTATCG
>JBGPAN010000191.1:0-7427 GCA_041480785.1 Bacteroidota bacterium
CATTCAACCGGGCAGCGATCGCGACGGGTTTACCATCTCAGGCAAGCATTACGTGACATCTGAAGCGGTTGGCACCGTTTTGCCGGACGAGAAGCAAACAGCTGCGCCCAGCATTGTTGGAGACAACGGCATCACGTTATCATCCAGCACGGGCACTCAGAAGAAGCAAACAATCAACGTTGTGCGATGCACCGCTGGCGATTCAGCAAAAGTACTTGGCACCGTGGGGGGGATTCCTCAGCTTACAGTAAGAGATGTAACCAATGACACGAAGGTGGTCTGGATTGGTGGCGGCAAAGACTGGTTCCGCAAATACCCGGTCATGAGGGGAATCTTTAGAAAATCGTTGGTGTATTCGATTGGATACGGAATTTTCAACGACAATTTTGACAACGGATTCATCTTCATCATGGATGATATCGGTTGCAGTGAACATGCATGGAGCCTGAGGTGGCACTATCCCACGCCAACCAAAGAGACTCTTCTGAAGTACTTGATTGAGCCTCTTGAGAAGCAGGGACTCATGATGGTCCAGAATATTACACCTGGCTTCGCCAATCCTGAAACGAAGATGATTGAGTCGCCATGGTCGCAGAAACCATTCGAGGATATCTTCGGCAATTGGCAGGACTATGGCTCTACAAAGGCAGGGCTTGACGAAGGACTTCGCCGCGGTGTCTTTGAGATTCAACCGCACCGGGCCTGGTCGCACATGAATTGGGACTTGGATTCGCCGCCGGGCCCCTGGTGGGGCAGTCCGATCGACGGCGAAATGGCTGTGACAAACTGGTATAACGAGATCGTCGATGTGCGGCGCGGGGGCGTGTCCGTACCGTCGAATGATCTGCTGTTTCTTTACAGGAGCGGCATTGATGCGATCAAAAAGGCGTTTGGAGTCGTCGCCCTCTCCGCAGAAGTTCGCACCGGCGCAGAGATAAGCCCGTCGAAGCCGGGAGGGGACGACAATGGGCGCGTTGCTGCTATCGCTGGATTGGGTGTTAGCCGGGAATGTTATGTGGGCTTCGATCGGACAATCGAGTTTAGCATGATGATGCCCGAGCAATTTACCTGCCATGATCTTGATCTTACGGCAAGAACCAACAATCCGGCAGATCAAACTGAAGAAGGCTGGGATGCTCTCCTGAAGATGACCACAGAACAGTTGGTCGGATCGAGAATCGCCGGCGGACGAAGGGCTAACCTGACAGACAACACCAAATGGATCGATGCTCACAAAGACAAACATTGGATGGGTTTCAATGAGTGCTGTGCGTACCTGCATAGCGGCATTGTGAACACCCAAAAGAGTGATCTGGGCATCGAGTTTCAGTACGATGACCACTATTGCAAATATTTTGAGAAGAAGCCGTCGCTGTGGACGCTTGAGCTGTCCGACGCTTTCAGGGAGACTGTGGGAAAAGCTGCGACAGTTAGTGTTGATGGCAAAAAAATAAAATCAGCTTTGGGTCCGCGACAATTGCTCACGATCCCAGCTGGATTGGGGACACATAGAATTGAGATACATTGAATATCATCTAACAAATACTTGAATCGGGAGGAACAGCCATGGTAAGATTCAACAAGTATGAGGTAGCGTGGGTTTCAGTTCTCATATTCACGTTTCTGATCGTCGGATACGAGATGAGAACGGATGCGGTAGACTCTGCGCAACAGACCAAGGGGACTTCGAACGAACAATTGGCGATGACTCCTCCGATGGGTTGGAACAGCTGGAATGCTCTTGGCAAGAACGTCAGTGAGCAATTGATTCGGGAAACTGCGGATGCAATGATCAATACAGGCTTGAAGGATGCGGGGTATACTTACGTCGTCATCGACGATATTTGGCAGGGAGGGAGAGACTCCGTGACAGGTTTGCTCTACCCGGATCGGCAGAGATTTCTATCGGGTATTAAAGCACTGGCGGACTATGTACATAGCAAAGGACTCAAGTTCGGCATCTATACTGATGCAGGCACCCAGACATGCGGTAGAAAGCCTGGCAGCTTCGGGTATGAAGAGAAGGATGCCAAGACCTTTGCTGATTGGGGTGTCGATTTTCTGAAGAAAGACTTTTGTTTCTGCGACAATTATGCAGCTACAGACGGTGACTACAAGATGGCAATCGCCCGATATAAAAAGATGGGCAATGCTTTGAAGGCGACGGGAAGGTCGATCGTTTTCAGCATCTGCGAATGGGGCGATCGTGCCCCGTGGCAATGGGGCAGAGATGTTGGTGGTCATATGTGGCGCATCGGCTCTGATGTCTATGATATTTGGGATAGTCCGCGCAGCGATACTGACCCCGTCGGAATTCTTGCTGCGATTGATGCAGAAACAAACCTCAGACGATTCGCAGGTCCCGGCGGCTGGAATGATCCTGATATGCTGATCGTCGGCTTGAAGAATACCGGGAACATCAAAGGTGGCGGCTGCAACGATATCGAATACCAAACACAGATGAGCATGTGGTGCATGATGGCTGCTCCGTTGATGATGGGCTGCGACATTCGGAAAATGGACTCAATGACGAAATCTATCCTTCTGAACAAAGATATCATCGCTCTTGATCAGGATGCACTAGGCAAACAAGGATATCGCGTGATGAGAAAAGACGGAATCGAAGCGTGGAAGAAACTTCTGAGCGGCAACCGCGTAGCGATCTCGATCTTGAATCGATACTCGACTGCTGAAACTGTCAACGTTGTATTGAAGGATCTGGAACTCGATGCTCGCGCGCAGTTCAAGATCTATGATGTATGGAAGCATGCATCGGTGGGTCAAACGAATGGAACGGTCTCTGCGGAGTTGAAACCACACGAATGCCAGGTTTTCGTGCTCTCTCCCTCTGACAGCAAATAGCGAAGAATCAGTCTGCATAGATTTGTCTGAATAAAAAGCGTTGACGCACACAAGTCTTTGATAATGAGTAAGTGAATACTTCAATCTTAATGGAAGGGCAGGGACAAAATGCGTAACTGGATCTTGCTATTCGCATGCAATTTGATGTGGGCACTTCAATTCACGTGCATCAAGCTCGTTGAAGACCAGGTCGGCGGCTATATGACCGTCTGGGTTCCGATGCTTCTGGCCACAATCGGTCTCATTCCATTTGTGAGAGCCGAGGCTCGTCGACATCGTACTGAACGTGTCACGAATAAACGAGATGTTGCTAATTTTCTCATCCTCGGTGCTTTTGGATTCTTTCCCGCTCAGGTGTTCATGACCTGGGGAACACGCATGAGTCTAGCGAGCAACGGTGCCCTCCTCACACTGGCTCTCCCTGTCTTTACTGCCGTTATGGCCATGATCATCCTCAAAGAGAAGATGAACAAGGCTCGTTGGATCAGCTTCGGCTTTGCAATCATCGGCGTCCTGGTAATCTCGGCAAAGGATATTCAAGGCTCGAGCTTTGAGTTTAAATATCTGGCCGGCGATCTGCTGATCCTGACTGCGATCCTGGGCAATTCCTTAAACAACTCGTTCGGGAAAGTGATTCTTCGCCGTTTCACGCCGCTGGAGATGCTCTTCTGGACATATTGCGTGATGCTCGTTCTTCTGCTTCCCTTTGTCTTTCCTGATATCAGTCAGTTTGTTTCAACCATTCCTCACTTCACGACAAATACATGGATAGGAATGATACTTCTGACCTTCTTCCACAACTACTTGTCGATGATTATATTCCTGCGCGTCCTTGCAGAGTTGGATGCAATACAAGTGGCTCTCACGAATTATTTGATCACATTCTTCGGATTGCCCATCGCTGCCCTCACTCTCGGTGAGAGACTTGCTCCGCTTGCCATCATTGGCGGAATCTTCGTTCTGGGCAGCACCCTTCTCATTACCATCTGGGATAAACCAACGGACGCACCCATCGAAGTGCCGGTGACGACAGAAAATGAGCGCCCGGATAAAAAATAATAGTCCTTCTTTCTTGTGCCCGACGGTCAATGATCAGGATGATTAAATGGAGGTTTCAATGAGTAGATTAAGATGCTTCGGACTCGTGGCGCTCATAGTTGTTCTCGCCCTAGTGACTTTCCAGGTACTGGCTCAAGCCAAGACGTTACCGGCGCCGTTCAAAGTCCTTCCACAACCACGAGAGGTTGAATTGCTCGGCGGAGCAGGATTGAACTTTGGAGATTTGAAATCAATGGAGCTTAAGGGAAATCTCCCCCGGCCTCTGACCGGCGCGATACTTTCTGCTTTGCCTCAGATGGGGAGGGGGGCGGGAGTGTTGAGCCTTCAGTTAAGCGAGACCGCGGATGTTCCCAAATCGGCGGAGGGGTATGTTTTGCGAATCTCTGATGGTAAGGTAGAGATATCTTCCCGAGGCCAGGCCGGTCTTTTCTACGGCTGCCAAACTCTCGAACAATTGCTGGAGGATGCACGGGATGTTGGAGTGACCATCCCCGCGTGCAAGATCACAGACTATCCTGCGATGAGTTACCGCGGGGTGCAGATCGATGTGAGGCACCACCTTGACAACATGGAGTACTACTACAGAAGCATTGACCGGCTCGCACGCTATAAGATCAATGCCGTCATCTTTGAAGTAGAGGACAAACTTCGTTTCCGCAGGCAGCCGTTGATCGGTACGCCGAATGCGATCAGCATCGACGAAATGGCTGCGCTGACCAACTATGCCAGGGATCGGCATATCGAGATAAGTCCGCTGGTTCAGAGCCTTGGACACATGGCTTATCTTCTCAAGCATCCTCAATATGCCCATCTCCGCGAAGATCCGAACAGTTCCTGGGTCTTCTGCCCGACGAACGAGGGAACGTATCAGGTGATTTTCGACATGTGCCGTGATGCCATCGAGGCAACACCCGGAAGTAAATTCCTGCACTTCGGCGGAGATGAGACGGGGGCTATCGGAAAATGTCCGAAATGCAAAGCGTTCGTTGACAAGGAAGGGATGCTGGGGCTCAACCTCTACTGGTTCAATAAAGTCAATGAGTTTGCGCGGCAGAACGGAAGAGTAGCAATATTCTGGGATGACATGATCTTCGAGCACTCGAATCTCTACGAGTGCGTTCATGATCCGAGTGCCACAAAGGAAGTTGCAGTGAAGGCGTGGGAACAAAATCGGTCAAAGCTCGACGCAAATGCCAGCAAGTTCCCAAAGGATGTCTACTACATGCGATGGGACTACTCGATGGCAACGCAGCCTGGCAATATCATGGCTCTTGACTGGTATAAGCAAAGTGGACTCAACGTGATGATATGCACTGCTGCACAGGATCTCTCGCCTCTGTATCCGAGAGCGTGTGTTACTCCAAAAGTACACACTACGGAATTCTACGACGACAGAGTTCAGACGATTAAGAGTTTCATACAGCTGGCGGTTGAAAGAGGAATTGACAAGCACCTCTGCTCGGCCTGGGATGATGCTTCACCACATATGGAGACATACTGGAGAGGCTTGATTTCGTCTGCTGAGTATGGTTGGTCGCCGTTCGGAAGAAGCCAACCGGAATATGAAGAGGCGTTCTGGCATAGAGAGTTTGGCCCTGAGTGCACCGGCTCTGCCAACCTGTACGCCGAGCTTTTCCTGGCGTCAGAGTTCTGGGATTGGAGTCTCTTCAACAAGGGGAACAGAGAAATGACGATGCCTCCGGAGAAAGAGCGTGATATCATAACTGTTCCAAATTTGAATTCGCCGGGCTCGTGGTCGAAGCAAAATGCCGAAAGGCTTCGATTGGCCGCCGTGGAGATCAAACGGTACGCAGCGACTTCGATGCAATTAGCAGAACTTTCGAAGAAGGCGAGGAGGAATCGCTACCATTTTGAAATTCTGAGCGCCACGAACGATTTTCAAATTGAGGCGGCAAAGTTGCTCCTGGCGCTGCAAAAATGCGACGTTGCCGACAAGGCTCAGCAAAAAAGCGGCATGAAGGATGTCAAAGCCGCGCTGGAATACTTCGATAAAGCGTGGGACGATCTCAAGAATGTGTACGGCAAGACTCGGTTCTATAGCTATCCTCCCGGATATGTCATGGCGAAGTTTCTCAATACCTGGCCAGATAAGCCGGACTACGCGGATCAGGGGGTGGACCTGTCATTCTTGATCACACCGGAGCTGCAATACCACAAAATGGTGCAGGCATGGATGAAGGCTAACGGCGATTAGTCCTTGCGTTAATGAGGTAGTTGTCAATGACGATTTGTCAATTGCCAATTTTCAACTAGAACTCATCTCAAAATCCTTCAGAGTCATTGCGAGGAGTCCCGCTTCTTCTCTTCGGGACGACGAAGTTCCGCTCTATGAATCCCGCTCAAAGGCGGAATCCGAAAGCGGGACAATCTATACATGTACAGATTGCTTCGCAAACAGCGCTCGCAATGACACTTTGGCTGATGTCATTGTGGGGCAGAATAGGCATTTTTGAGATAGCTCCTGGGAAAGCTGATCTGAAAACGGGTCAGCTTTTTGTTTTCGTAGATTTGGCTCAACCTGTTTTCTCCATCCCTCTCTGGCGTCCTAGAAGCAAATTACCTGTCCCCTTCGTTGCTTTATTCCGGTTCATCACGGACTTGTTCATCGCTGATTCTGCGTGCGGTTCGTCTCGACTTGGACGGCTTCAGGATGTAGGTTCTCTTGACATTCTGTCAACGCATCTGTATGTTCAAAATGATCGATGAATTCTCGCACCGTATGTTACGATTGTCGGCACCCCGTACCCCATCATACATATCAATGCTTGCAGACGACCTTCACAAGGTTTGATCGGCGTCCGACGGATTCGAAGCACCAATAGGGGAATGGTGGGAACTACAACGCGCGGATGCTTGCTCGGCCCCCCGCGTTGAGGCATCGAACCGGACCAAATGGAAATCCAGCCTTTCGTCTCAATTATTATTCCTACAAAGAACGAGCGTCGATCGATTGAACGATGCGTCGAGGGATTTCTTCGACAAACCTATCCGAGGAAGAAAATCGAAGTTCTTATTGCTGATGACAGTGATGATGGAACGAGAGAACTCCTGGAGGGTTATGCCCGGCAATATCCATCCTGGTTGCGACTGTACGACAATCCTAGGGGAAGTATTTCAGAAGGATACAGCATTGCCTTGGCTCATGCCAAGGGGGATATCATTGCCACGTACATCGGGCACGCGTTCCCTGACGAGAGATACATCGAGAAAGTGGTCTCGGCTTTGGCGAGGGATGGCATTGACATGATCGGCGGAAAAGTTATTCCGGTCCCAGCATCCGACACCAAATCGGCAAAGGCCATCGCAATTGCCTTGAGAAGCCCGTTTGCTGTTGGGCGAAATGCCTTCACCCGCGATGAAAAAAGCAAAACAAATTCCACACACTGGATGGCAGTGCACAAAAGGTGGGTGGAGTCAGTAGGCGGATTTGACCTCAGGTTCGAGAGAGGAGAAGACTGTGATTGGTATGAGAGATTGATGGCGGC
>JBGPAN010000192.1:0-7425 GCA_041480785.1 Bacteroidota bacterium
ATGAGTTTCATATTGTTCTTCTATACGGACGTATTTGGAATTCCGGCAGTTGTAGCCGGCACGATGTTGCTCATCACAAGAATGTGGGATACGGCTATTGATCCCGTCATGGGAGTCATCGCCGACAGGACAAATACAAAATGGGGGAAGTTCCGCCCCTACCTTCTCTGGATGGCCGTTCCGATCGGCATTGTTGGCGTGTTGACGTTCACAACTCCGCAACTCAGCATGAATGGGAAAATCGTGTATGCGTATATCACCAGTACGCTGATGATGGCGGCCTATACTGCGATCAACACACCTTATTCGGCATTGATGGGAGTGCTCACGCCGAATTCCCTGGAGAGAACAAGCGTCTCTTCGTATCGGTTCGTTCTTGCATTTGTGGCCATCTTCATCGTCCAAGGTACAACCCTACCCTTGGTGCAGTATTTTGGGAAAGGAGACCAGGCGACCGGATTCCAGTGGACGATGGTCGTATTCTCTGCGGTCGCCGTCGTTCTGTTCATCTTTACGTTCTTGAACACCAGTGAGAGAGTCCACCCCCCAAAAGATCAGAAATCATCGATCAAGAGCGACCTGCGGGATCTCCTTCACAACCGGCCATGGATGGTCCTGTTCGTGATAGGCATTTTTGCTTTGTCCTATAATTCTATCCGGTCCGGTTCGATCATCTACTATTTCAAGTACTATATGAATAATGAACTCATGGCTTCTGCATTCATGGTAAGCGGTACGATTGCAGCCATCGCGGGCGTCATGGCAACGAAATATCTATCAAAACTGTTAGGGAAACGTCTGCTCTACATGGTCTTATGGGGGATTGTCAGCGTCCTCACAATGTTGTTCTACTTTATTCCCAAAGAGAACGTTAGCCTTGTTTTCGCGGTCCACATTTTGATTTCACTTATCTTGGGGCCGACAGCGCCTCTGATCTGGGCGATGTATGCGGACACGGCGGATTATTCCGAATGGAAGACAGGCAGGAGAGCAACGGGCCTCGTCTTCTCGGCCGCAACGTTTGCTCAAAAGTTGGGGTGGGCGATCGGCGGAGCCGTCACCGGATGGTTGTTGGCGTATTACGGCTTCGTCGCTAATGTCGTACAGACTCAGGGAGCCCAAGATGGCATTCGCTTGATGATGAGCGTCATTCCTGCCATTGGAGGTATCCTGGCCGCTCTTGCGATGTGGTTCTACACGCTGGATGAACCATTGATGGTGAAAATCGAACAGGAGCTGACAAGCAGGAAAACGGAACAAGCATAGAGGCCAACGTTGAAAGCAAAACGTATCCATCTACAGAGCTTGGCAGCGCTGATTTTTGTCCCCGCTCTTCTGCTAGGTCAAAATGTCGGGGTTACCCAAATCGATCTCACCCAGCAGAAATGGTTTGGGAACGCTCTCTGCTATTCCGGCTACCGGGAGGGACAAAGCCCGGATTCCGGCAAGTTTCCTTCTCAGGCGCAAGTCCTTGAAGACTTGAGGATGCTTGAAAGGCACTGGACGCTCATCCGTACGTATGGCTCCGATCAGCACAGCCGGGACGTGCTGGAGGTGATTCACCGCGGGAAAATCCATCTGAAAGTCATGCTCGGAGCCTGGCTGAGTGCGGAACCCGGCAACGAGGCAGGCAATGTCAAACAGATAGCGGAATGTATACGCCTGGCGAATGAATACAGCGATGTCGTTGTCGCCGTGAGCGTAGGTAATGAGGCTCTCGTCTCCTGGTCGAACCACAAGCTTCCCGAAGAGAAAGTCATTCAGTACGTCGAGCAGGTCAAAGCCGCAGTCCGAGTGCCGGTGACCGTGGACGATGATTTCCTTTTCTGGACAAGCCACGGATCCAAACTGGCCAAGGTTGTAGACTTTGTCGCCACGCATATGTATCCCATATGGGGCAAGCAGGATATCGACAGTGGATTTGCTGTTACCGTCAGACTGTATGATTTGGTGAAAGCGTCGTTGCCTGGAAAACCGATCGTCATCGGCGAAGCGGGTTGGGCGACTTACACGACCGGCGAGATGCACGCACCACGTGCAGGGGATGAGCGGAAGCAGAAGCGTTACTTCGAAGAACTTACCGCTTGGGCTCAGAAGAATAATGTCACGGTCTTTTTCTTTGAAGCTTTCGACGAGCCCTGGAAAGGCGTGGGGACCGAAGGACATTGGGGACTCTTTTCCGTCGACCGGAAGGCGAAACTGGCTGCGCAACAGTGGTATCCGGAATTGAAGTCCGACAAACCAACCTCTCCAAAGTATGAAGAGAAGAAATGAAGAATTGGTCGATGTCCCGTAGGAGGCATTTTTTGGATATCGCGCAGAGGATTATTCCGAGATGAAGAGAAAGCCAATTCTTGTGGGAGGTTCGCGCCTGAGAGCTGATCAACGGCTGGTCGACGGAAGGTATGTCGATCTGTACGGAGAGCAGTTTTACAGGATCGCCAACTACGACAGAATGCCTCCGTTTTTCATGAGCATCGTGAGCGACTCCGATCACTGGATGTTCATTTCCAGCAAAGGAGGACTCACGGCGGGCCGCAAGAATCCAGACAACGCCCTCTTTCCTTACTACACGGACGATAGAATCCACGATTCCGGGGATCACACCGGAAGCAAGACTATCATCTTCGTCGCGAAGGCCGGCAAAGAGTATCTGTGGGAGCCCTTCTCGCAGGCTTATGATGGGATATACCGGATCGGAAGAAATCTCTACAAAAATGTTTACGGCAACAAACTGATTTTTGAGGAGATCAATCAGGATTTGTCTGTTGTTTTTCGCTACGGATGGTTCAACAGCGAGAAATTTGGCTTCATCAAACACTCTCAGATCATAAATCGTGGCCCGCAATCCGTTGCCATAAGAGTCCTCGACGGCATTCAAAATCTGCTTCCCGCCGGGGTCGGCAAGAGATTTCAGCTGGAATACAGCACCCTCGTTGATGCCTACAAGAAAAACGAACTTCAGGCAGAAACAGGACTGGGTATCTTCATGCTCAGTTCTATTCCTGTCGACAAGCCTGAACCAAGTGAAGCGCTGAAAGCGACAACGGTCTGGTCTGTTGGACTGAAGAGTTCGAAGAAACTTGTCTCATCGCGACAATTGAGCGCATTTAGAAAAGGGCTGCCTGTCAAGCAAGAAACTGACGTTCGCGCTGCACCGGGAGCATATTTTGTCAGCGCGGGATTCACGTTACCCGAAGGTGTCGAACAGGAATGGTACACTGTCGCCGATATCAATCAGGATGCATCCGATGTGGTCGCTTTGACGGAACTGCTCAGCAAAAGCCGGGGAATTAAGAAGAAGCTGCTTGATGATATCGCGAAAGGGACGAACAACCTCGTACGAATCGTTGCCAGTGCGGATGGCCTTCAAACGACTGAGGACACCCTCAGCTCTTCCCGCCATTTTTCCAATGTAATGTTCAACGTTATGCGCGGAGGATACTTTGCCGACAACTACGTTGTCGCAAGGGAGGACTTTGTTTCCTTCATCGGAGCTACCAACAAGACGGTGCTCGAAAAGCACGGCAACTTTCTGAGCAGTCTGCCAGAAACGATACAGCGTAGTGAGCTGCTGTCAAAAGCTGCCACGCGTGGTTCGATCGATCTTGAAAAACTGTGTTACGAGTATCTGCCTCTCACGTTCAGCCGCAGGCACGGCGACCCAAGCCGACCATGGAACCACTTCTCGATTGAGATCAAAGGAGTTCACGGCGAGAGAGTCTTCAACTATCAAGGAAATTGGAGGGATATCTTTCAGAATTGGGAAGCGCTGGCTCTGAGCTATCCTGGTTACGTGGAAGGCATGATCACAAAGTTTGTCAACGCATCAACCGCCGACGGATATAATCCATACCGGTTGACACGAGATGGATTCGATTGGGAAGTGTTGGATCCCCATGATCCGTGGTCTTACATCGGCTACTGGGGTGATCATCAGGTCATTTACCTGGCTAAGCTGCTGGAAATATCGGCCCGATACCACCCAGGTAAGCTCCAAAAGTTCCTGATCAGTGACATGTTTGCCTACGCGAATGTCCCGTACCGCATCAAGCCGTACAGCGATTTACTAAAAGATCCCCGGAACACAATTGATTTTGATATGAGTGCGGAGCGCGAAATTGAGGAGCGCGTGCGATTGATGGGGACCGATGGCAAGTTCGTCTTAGGTCAACAAGGGCGGATCGTCCATGTCAATCTGGCTGAGAAGTTGCTCGCATCGATACTCGCCAAGCTCTCCAATTTCATTCCTGAAGCTGGTATTTGGATGAACACGCAACGGCCGGATTGGAATGATGCCAATAATGCTTTGGTGGGTTCCGGAGTCTCCATGGTCACATTGTACTACCTGAGGAGACATATATCATTCTGCAGAGAGCTCCTTCACCCATCTGGATTCTTGAACGTCGAACTCTCTGAAGAAGTCTATGAGTTGCTCGCCTCAGTCGCGGAGATCTTCAAGTCGAGCATCTCACTGCTGAACGATCCTGTTTCGGATAGTAATCGCAGGACGATCATGGACAGGCTTGGTGAGGCTGGCAGCAACTATCGGAACAACATATATGCGAATGGTCTCTCTGAAAAAAGAAAGAGCATCGCGGTCACCGAGCTGATAGAATTCTTTGAACTGTCGCTGAAGCATATTGATCACACGATTGGAGCAAATAAACGCAAAGATCATCTCTTTCATGCCTACAACTTGATGAAAGTGGAAACCAGCGGAGAGATTTCCATCCGACACTTGTATGAAATGCTTGAAGGGCAAGTGGCTGTCTTGAGTTCTGGTTATTGTTCTGTGGGTGAATCGCTGGAACTTTTGGATGCTTTGCGGAAGAGTGCGCTGCACCGGAAAGATCAAGAGAGTTACATCCTGTATCCAAATCGGCAACTGGCTCGATTTGTCAAGAAAAACAACATTCCGAAGGAGGAGTTTGAAAAGTCCGAGCTCTTACAGAAACTCGTTGAGAAAGGGAATGAACAGATCGTCACTCGCGATATCAAAGGAGCTATCCACTTCAACGGTGACTTCCGCAATGCCGATGTCTTGAGAACTGCGCTCGATGCGTTGAAAGAAGGCGAGTATCAACCCCTGCTGCAAAAAGAGAGACAAGTTGTGCTCGACATCTATGAACGCATGTTTGATCATCAGTCGTTTACCGGGCGTTCTGGCACATTCTACAAATATGAGGGTTTGGGCTCCATCTACTGGCATATGGTTTCTAAGCTGCTTCTTGCTGTTCAGGAAGCGGTTGTTCACGCAGAACAAAGCGGCGAAGAGGAAAGCATAACAAGACGGTTGATGCGCCACTACGATGAGATTCGTGAGGGCATCGGAACGCACAAGCCGCCTGAGTTGTACGGAGCATTCCCGACGGATCCTTATTCCCACACACCGGAGCACGCCGGTGTTCAGCAGCCCGGGATGACGGGCCAGGTTAAAGAAGACATCATCTCGAGAACACGCGAACTGGGAGTTGTGGTCGATCTGGGAACCATAACCATCCGGGCCGATCTTTTGAGGAGGAATGAATTCCTGAGAAGACCGAAATCGTTCCGCTATGTTGACCTTGAACGAACCGATCGGAGTATCGATCTGGCAAAAGAGACGTTAGCGTTTACATTTTGTCAGGTCCCGATTATCTATCACTTGTCCAGTGACTCAAAGATCCGTATTTCGAGGAGAGATCGGGACAATGTGGAGATCCAAGGGCTTTCCATCGGACGGGAGTTGAGCTCTTCCGTTTTCGACAGAACCGGCGAAATCGTGAGAATCGATGTTTTCCTGAATCCGGGCACCTGATTATCCCTCTGATCATTGAGTTCGCTTGGAGATGACACGATGGCGCAAGTTGAAGTTGTACTTGGCGTTGACATTGGGGGCACGACGACGGTTCTCGGATACGTCGATCGCGGCGGTCACATCCTGGTCGATACTTCTACGCCGACACATGCACATCAACCAGCAGCAGTGTTCTTCGAACGGCTGCACGTGTCGGCTGAGGCGTTGGTGCGAAGGACGGGCGAAGAGTATCAACTTCTCGGCATAGGCATCAGCGCACCTCACGCGAACTACTTCAAAGGCACCATCGAATCGCCGCCCAACTTGAGCTGGGAATTCGTTGACGTCGGCGAGGAGATGAAGAAGTATTACTGCAATGTTCCCGTGGCGCTGACGAATGGTGCGAATGCAGCGGCATTGGGTGAAATGCTCTTTGGAGCTGCTGAGGGGATGAGGGATTTCATTGTCGTTGCCTTGGGAGCCTGTTTGGGCGGCGGCATTGTGGCCAACGGTGAGCTCGTCTATGGTGCAAACAGCTTCGCAGGTGAAATCGGGCACACCATAGTCGATCCGAACGGACGCGAATGCGGTTGTGGACGAAAAGGATGTCTCGAAACGTACGTATCAGCGAGTGGGTTTTGCCGAACCGTGCAAGAGTTGATCTGCAAACGCTCGGAACCGAGCCAGCTGCGGCGGATCGATTATGAGCATCTCACTTTTCGTAAGATCTTTGAAGCTGCTCAACAAGGTGACCGCCTGGCACTTGAGGCGTTCGATATGAGCGGACAGATCCTTGGGATGAAACTGGCGGATTCCGTTGCGCATACGGGCCCCGAGGCAATCATCCTCGTTGGTGGGATCGCCGAGGCTGGAGATCTGATCTTCAAGCCGATGAAGCGCTCGCTGGAAGTGCATCTGTTGGGGGTCTTCAAAGACAAGGTCAGACTGCTTCCGTCTGGGATGGTTCGCGGCAAGACAGGAGTTTTGGGCGCGAGTGCTGTCATCTGGAACACGCTTGAAAAGAGGGCGAATCAGAAAGACTCCATGGCCACGACCGCCGGCAGACACAACCTCTGAGACACTCTCCGAAGCGAAGGGCTTCTATGGCCCACGTCTTTTGCCCTTGAGCAGCGGCGAGAAGCATTCGGCTGCATACCTGTCTTCGCTGCGCAACGCTGTCATTGAAAACGGCAAAGTAGATGACGGCCCGGCATCATAGCAAAGGCTCTCCTCATCTTCAGGCAGGAATGAGACGCCGCACAGCAATCCCATCCCGAGTGGCTTTGGTTGGCACCAAGATCCTGTGTGTGATTTGGCAACAAACGAAGGGTTGAGACAGGAAAATCGCCAAAAGCCGAGGGACCCCGGGAGAAAATTGGGAGGATTGTTCTCCTCAGAGTTTCAAGTTCCCGGGGCTTTTTGTGGCGTCCGAGGCTCATCTTTCTCTCTATGAATTTGGTTCTTCAGCAACTTGTGGGTAATGAAGACGTGCCTGCCGGCGCATTTGTCGGGGCGTGGTGGTCGGAGCTCGGGGGCGAGGTATTGCCGATGTCGCGTTTGGTGACTATTATCCAGCTGGGAGACCCTCCCGTTTCTGACCGAGGTCAATGGTAACCCACTTCTTAAATCTGGTTTTGGCATGAAGA
>JBGPAN010000193.1:0-7404 GCA_041480785.1 Bacteroidota bacterium
AGGGGACCGAGGGGAGGTTTTGGAGGGCATGATGTGTGGACGCCTACGCCCTACGCAGTCTTAAGATTTCTCACCCCGACTTGCGCCACAAAACCGGCGGACAAGTCGTCGGGATTCGAAATGACAGACACTTCATTATGTCATCACGAGCGTTTTTTGCAAAGGAGAAACATTGTAGGACAGATTGACAATCTGTCCTACAAGAACTCGCGCAGTCAAGGTTGCGGGGGGAAAGCACAGACGCGAAGGCCTGCCGAGAGATTCAGCCATCGACTCAGTTCGACGGCTTCGGGTCAACGAAACCCCGAAGGGGTTTGGTGACACAGAGAGCCGTTCGTTTCAACGAATGGCGATGACACAAGCGAGGAAGGTGACCGTCACCCCACGCGGGCTTCAACGAATGGCGGAGAGAGTGCAAGAGACGTGTCAGGTTATGAACCCTGACACCCCGAGAACAAAAAAGCCCCGCACCAACCGTGCAGGGCTTTTCATTTGTTGTCTCAGCAGGGAACCGTCAGAATTCAGGACCCAGGGAGAAGTACCAGACCGGGCTGGAGAAACTGGAGCCGTTGAAGTTCCATGCAACATCTATTCTCAGGGGGAATCCAAAGAAGAAGAACCTTCCACCAAAGCCGGTTCCAACGAGGAGGTCCTTTTTCTGCATCCCGCCATCAGGCGTTGACTGGAACGCCTGCCATGATTTCGTATCACTCCATGCTGATCCCACGTCAATGAATGCTGCGCCCAGCATGTTCTGGAAGCCGATCGGCAATGCCCCGAGGATGAGATACCGCACGAGGGGAAAACGCAATTCCAGATTGGCGATGCCAAATCGCGTCCCGTTCAGGGCATTGTAGTCGTAGCCACGAACCGGCATGACGGGCGTCAGGAACGCGTAGTCCTCAACGTTCACAATCGGAACACCGCCCCCCTGATCAAATCGGCGATTGATCCATCCTTCTGTCCCTCCGATGAAAAATCGCTGCTGGTCCTTGCCATAACTTGCACCGCCGGAGAGCCGGTAAACGAAAATTAACTCCTTTGCCAGCTTGTTATAGCTCCGATAATCAAACGTGAAGGTCTGAACATCCAACGCCTGGTCGCTGATCTTTGCACTGCCGTAGAACTGAGCGTTGAATCGGGAGCCGTTGTTCGGTGCAAACCATCCACCCTGCCAGAGGGAATTGTCGTTGACATACGACAACATCGGCATGATAAATGAACGTACCTGCGTCGGTTCTGACGGATCGTCAAGGTTCTCCCTCGAGAGATTTAGCCAATCGACAGAGAGATCCAGGCGATTGAATCGATCGATGGGATAGGAGGCGATGCCCCCGATGGCCCAGGATCGGAACCGATACAACATGGCATTTCCGTACGCGTCTCCAAGATAGAGGAACCGGGCACTGTGGAAACCTTGAAAGCCATAGTCGATACGGTCAGGCAGATAGAGATACGTCAACCCGTAATCGCTGTTCTTGAGGTCGAGGAGCAGGTTCGTCTGGAGAATGATCTGGTGGTCACCGAGCATATCGCTGAACGCCATGATCGTTTCACCCTGGATACCATAGAAGGTGCTGTATGCAGCGCTTCCATAAACCAGGTCGGGCGTAAAACTCAGTTTGTATTTGCGCGGAACGTAGTTCCCCTCGGCATCGCGATTGTTGGCGACATCAAACCGTATCGGCGATTTCGCCGCCATCGTATCCCGTATATTATCCGGAGAGAAAATGTAGCCCCGGAGATCGGCCTTCGCACTTGTCTGATATCGCGAAGAGGCAGCTGCCGTGTCCTGCATAATCACAATATTGTCGCGAATAACCACGGTATCGTTCGGTGCGGTCGTCGCAAAGACCTGATGCGGTTTTTCTGTGCGCGGAAGCTCGAACTTTCGTTTGATGAACTCTGTGGGTTCAAGCTGAGCCACGCTTAGTTTGTGCTCGAGCGGGGAGCGCATGAGAAACACATCGAACCCTGCCTGATGCAACGAGGAGAAAACGAGTTTTGAGCCGTCATGAGAGAGCGTCAGCTGATAGATGCCGGAGAGCGAATTTGTGATCGGTCGATCGGCTGCGGTTTCCAGCACCCGCTCATAGATATTGTTGATCCCATTCCGGTCAGAAATGTACAGCAGCTTCTTCCCATCCGGTGATACGACAGGAGAAGTCTCATTCGAGTTTGGAGACTCGATGATACGGCGAATGGCTTTCGTATCAACATCGATGGCATAGATGTCGAGTTGACTGTAGTCCAGCTGCGACATCCTCAACCCGGGGACCATCTTGCCGGGCGACGTAAAATCGCGACGATCGGATGAAAAGTATATCGTCTTACTGTCCGGGGAAAATGCCGGATCCAGGTCGGTGAAAATGTCGTTTGTGACATTTGTGAGTGCCCGGGAGACAAAATCATAGATGTAGATATCAGAGTTTGGTCCTTTGAGGCCCTCGAACGCAAGCTTATTGCCGTCGGGCGACCAGTTTAACGAGAAAACGCCATCCAGGCCAAGTTGAATTTTCTCTTTATCTCCCGACTCAACATCAACAACCATGATGGCATCTTGTCCGCCCGCCTTGGCGGCAAACGAGATCTTCTTCCCGTCCGGCGACCAGGCGATGCCGGGGGTCAGAAGGTGAAGCTCTTCGAGATCGTTGGTCCGTTGTCCGCTGACAAGCTTCTCAAGGATTTGACCATCGATGGCCGACATGAGGTACACATCGAAGTAGTCGTTGCGGTCCGAGATGAAGGCAATCTTGTCACCCTGAGGAGAGATCGCAGGACTTGTGTTGTAGAAGCTGTTGTCCTTGGTGTGATCAGTCAGGCGTCGGGCAAAATCAGCCGGTTCTTCTCGCTTGGCGATGTCGGGCCAGTAGAGCACCTTCTGCTCCTTCTGCCATCGCTCAGAAAGCTCCTTCATCGTCAACCCGACCGTGCTTTTGAAGCCCTGCTCCACACTTCGCGTGCTCCTCATACGGTTGAAAATCTCACCGATCTTCTGTTCCCCGTACTTGTTTGCGATGTAGTACCATACCGACTGGCCGCCTCGATAGGCAAAGTATCCGCTGAGATATTCGATCGGTGGCAGGTAGTTCTGAATGGCCGCATCGCGGATAAACATGTCGGAGTTTGTTTCCCATTGCATCGATGCATATTCAGCAAAGCCTTCGTTAATCCAGAGGGGAAGCACGAAGGGCGCTCTGCTGGAGATGAGCGATTGAATCGATCCTCCGTAGAACATATCGTTGAGAACAGCGTGGACAAGCTCGTGATGAATCACATGCCTGAACTGGCTGTAGTTGCCCTCAAAAGGAACCACCACCCGGTTCTTGAAGAGTTCCGTTACTCCACCGATCCCTTCGTCGAGGTATTCACTCACGACGTTCGTTTGTTGAAACTCATTGTGCGAATTGTAGACGACGATCGGTATTCGATTGTTGATCTCATAGCGAAGAAGTTTCCGGATCGAACTGTAGGCGTCTTCGGCAACATCCGCCGTGAACTCTGCAAGCTCATATCCGTTCTGGGAGTAATAGATATCGAAGTGGCTTGTCTGTATGTACTCCCACTCGAAATCTTTGTACTGCACCTTGTTCTTCCCGAACACGGAATTCTGGCTCAGAGCCAGGCTCGAGGCCAACAGCACCAGAGCACCGACTGCCAAGATCCTTCTCATACACGCCCCCTCTGAAATATGCATTTCATAGACCTATCATTATTGTAGCCAAAAGCGTAGGAAAAATCAACGAATCGAGGCTTTCCACACATAAACAACAGTTTCCAGCGTATCAGTTCCTTGTTATCGGCGGTTGCGTTTCCTCCGCTGCCTGCTTGGCTCTTCCACACCGACAATCCCGAAATCGATTTCCCGTTCTTCCGGGTTGACTCTGAGCACTTTGACGTGGACGGTATCCCCGAGACGGTACCGCTTTCCCGACTTGCTTCCAACCAGCGAGTATTTCTTCTCATCGTATTCGTAATAGTCATCTTCCAGATCGCGTACGTGCACGAGACCTTCCACAAGCAGATCCGTGATCTCAATGAAGATGCCAAAGCGCATAACACCGGAGATGATCCCTTCGAACTCGTCTCCCACGTGCCGCTTCATGAATTCAACCTGCATCACTTTCACCGCTGCACGTTCGGCTTCCATTGCCACGCGTTCCATCACAGAGGATTGCTTTGCGATAAACGGCAGCCGGCCTTCGATCTCTTTTCTCCGCTCAAGTGAGGCTGACCGAGCATATTCTTTCAGAAGCCGGTGAATCACCAGATCCGGATAGCGGCGGATCGGCGAAGTAAAGTGCGAATAATGGTGGAAGCCGAGCCCGTAATGTCCGATGTTTTTCTCCGAGTACACAGCCTTTGCCATCGAGCGCACCGCGACTTCATTGATCACATTCTCCACTTCGCTCCCGCGCACCTGATCGAGCAGCTTCTGGAGATCTTTCGAACGGACGCTGCCATCAACATTCAGTTTGTATCCAAATTGCTCCACAAACGCCGCGAGCTCCCGTATGCGGTCAGGATCAGGAGAGTCATGAATCCGGTAAAGAAATGGCCGCCGGTGGTCTTCTTTTTTCGCGAGCCCGATGTGCTGTGCGACAACCTGATTTGCCAGGAGCATAAACTCCTCAACGAGGCGGTGACTCCGCAACCGTGCCTTTCTCCGGATCTCTGACGGGCTGCCATTGTCGTCGAAAGTGAACTTTGCCTCAGCCGTCTCGAAATCAATGCTCCCCTCCTTCATGCGTTTCTTCGTCAAGAGAACGCTCAGCTTCTGCATCGTGCGAAGTGTATCAACCATCGCCGCATCCACCGTTGTCGCCGCATTCTCCACGGAAGATGGATCGAGAAGGTTCTCTACCTCCTCGTAGGAAAATCGTTTTGCGCTTCGAATAACCGTTTCGCGGATTTCGTAGTCTGTGACGATGCCTTTAGGCGTAACGGTCATCAGGACAGAGTAGGTAAGTCTGTCTTCATCCGGTCGAAGGCTGCAGAGAATATTGGAGAGCCGTTCAGGAATCATGGGGATGACCATGTTCGGAAAATAGACGCTCGTCCCCCGCTTCAACGCGTCCTGATCGACTTGACTTCCCTCTGTCACGTAGTACGAAACATCTGCAATATGAACGCCGAGGCGGTAGTCGCCGTCAGGGAGTTCTGTCAGGGAGACTGCGTCATCAAAGTCTTTCGCATCCTCCGGGTCAATTGTAAAACAGACTTCTTTGCGCAGATCAAGCCTTCGGGAATACTCCGACGCCGGGATCGCCTCCGGAAGCTCGTTGGTCTCCCTCATGACCTCGGCCGGAAAATGAAGCGGCAGCCTGAACTCTCTGATCACCGACTGCAATTCCGCACTCACCTCTCCCGCCCTTCCAAGAACTTCCACCACCCGGCCTTCCGGGTTCAGGTGACCGACTCCCCACGAGTCGATCTGTACCACAACTTTGTCGCCGGGTTTGGCTTTGTTCAAATGCTCCGCTGCCACGAACACGTCCCGAGCGATTTTGCGGTCATCAGGGATGACGATGTAGAAATTCCTGCTGCGATCAAGAGTCCCGACCAGATCTACTCTCCCCCGTTTGAGAATCTTGACAACTTCACCTTCCCGCGGTTGTCCTTTCTCGATACGCTTCGAAGATTGCGCAAACAACGATACTTCGACAGTATCGCCATGGACAGCCATGCCACGGTCGCGAGGCGATATGGATATGTCGTCCTCCTGGCCATCCACGGCCACGGTGCCGAATCCCTGCTTCGTCATTTTGAAAAGTCCGACGACTGTCTGCGGTAGCTCGAAATGTCCGTATTTCCCGCCATGCACCCGTTTAATTTTGCCTGCGTCGATCAATGAACGAAGGGAGAGCTTGAATGCGAGATGTTCCTCGTTTGTCCGAAGACTCATGCGGCGTTCGAGCTCTTTAGATTTGAACAGTTGATTGGGATAGCGCGCAAGGAAAGCGAGGATGTCAATTTCCATGTTTTCTATGGCCGGTTCCTTTCGGTCCTACATATTAGACGATCAGAAATGCGTTTTCCTGCTGGTGCCACTTGCTGAAAACCGGTTTTGCAGCGCCATCCGATAAATCGGACGGCTTAATTACTGCAAAACCCGCCCCAAAGGGGTCCCTTTGGCGAAGCCATTCCTTCGGAACGGGAAGGGGTTTCGCGCATTCAAACGCGTCCCCGCCAGCCCAACTCTGATCTATGAAAGCGGGCTGGGACTTTAGTCGATGACGGGCTTTTTCAGCAACATCCTCGTGCCCGCTTCCAATGGCAGCATCAAATCCCAAGACACAATATTGCTTTTTGTCCGAAGGTCCAAAGGACCTCTACCGGGGACTCCTTCGGAGGAACCGGCACTACAGGCCCAGACGAAAACTCAGTTTTTGCCACTAAGCCACGAAGGCACCGAGAAAGAGATTTCCATTCTTCTACTTTTTGTGATGGTTCGCGTCTTCTTGGCACGATTTTTCGACCCCATTTCTAGAATATGATCCGGTAGAGGAGTCTCAGCCCACGCGATTCACGCCTTTGATCAATGGTTTCCACGCCCTCCACGCGACGCTCTGCTTCGAGGACAAGATGATGCCATTTCGGGGAACCCACAATCGCACTCATCGGGAGTTGAATACTGACGTTGGTGTTGTTCAGATCGCTCAGGACTCGACCGCCCAGCCGAAACACAGCGTCTCCGACCTCGCCCGTCAGCCGGACATCCGCCGATTCCTGGAGTGTGCCCCCTCCATAGTACAAGACGTCGACAGACCTGACAATCCCGAACTCTTTTCGGAGGAGGTCTGTCAGTGGACCAGAGAGGATCGAAGAGGCGACGCCGCCCACAACGTTCGAACCTGTCAGCGACATTCTGTCTTGCTGCGTGAAGTCCTCGGGAAATGCGCCAGTGACCAGAAAGGCGAATGCATCAGTTTGTACGTCAGGACGTTCCGGACGAAGGTTGCCGAGTTGATCATATTGCTCAAGACCCATTTTCACCTTCGGTTGCTCACGTGTACCCGTGATGTAGATTCTTACCACCACCTTTTGATATGTCCCGCGTGATCCACCAGAGAGGGCACCGCTGCTCGACACCGAGGTTCCTGTCGTATCGCGGTGCACACCTTCGTAACTGGCAACGACATTGAGTTCAGGATTCAGTGGATCACCCGTGAATTTCATTTTCCCTGTAGCATCCAGTTTCTTGAAGTTGCTGTAGTACGATCGACTACCAAGATCCAGCTCTCCTGAAAGATTCATCTGATCAGCGTCTCTCGTGAAGACAGTTCTTCCCTTGAGCTCCGCGAACAACTGTTCGTTGGTGAAGTTGCTGAAGACGAATCTCAGCTGAGTCACCCCTTGAGTCTCCACGGAAAGGTTGTACACGATATTATCAAGGAATGACCG
>JBGPAN010000194.1:0-7397 GCA_041480785.1 Bacteroidota bacterium
ATCTACAAACAACAGCGATGGATCTGACGTAACGAATGTTCCTCTCGGCCCGAAGTACTCGGCCGGATTCTTTGTTGCGATGTCGGACGACAAGACGTTTCAGTACTATTCCTGGGCCGACATCGCCGGCAAGGATCTTGCCGTAGCGCGCCAACACAACGTCGGCCTTCAACAGAAGCATCCGCCGACTCCGCCCGAAGATGCAACCAAGCCGTTGATTGTGTGGGATGTGGCTGCCGCGGACCGAGTGGGGTTGCCGAGGAGCTTCCGCACGACAGACGATTCAATAAAGGCCAAGGACGGCAAAGCACCTAACACGTTGGGATTGGCTGAACTGCACGCGTCTGGAAGCGCTGAGTACACAGAGCCGAGCCTGAAGTTGATGCTGAAGCGATTACGCGGGCCGGTAACTGTGTTCGACCTGCGCCAGGAAGACCATGTCTTCGTCAATGGAGAACCCATCAGCTGGTATGCAACCAACAACTGGGCGAATGTCGGAAAGAGCAACGAATCGATCGCAGCCAGCGAAGCAGCCCGCGTCGCGGCACTCAAACCGGGAACCCTCCTTTCTCTCAGTGATTCCAAGGCCAAAAAGGGAGGGGAGGCGGCAGCCCCAGTCGAGAATGTTACCGTCTCCCGTGTCGGCACTGAGCGAGACGTTGTCACAGCGGCAGGTGCCTCGTATGTGAGGATCACCGTGTCGGACCACTCCCGGCCACTGGACAACGAGGTTGACAGGTTTATCCTCGCTGTCCGATCGTTGCCTTCTGATGCATGGGCACATTTTCATTGCCGGGCAGGGAAGGGCCGCACTACCACGTTTCTAGCGCTGTATGACATGCTCCGAAATGCAGGCCGCGTTTCCCTTGAGGATATCGTGCAACGCCAGTCACTGCTGATCGGTGATTATGATCTTCTTGCGCCTGGCGCGGATGCCGCCAAGGCGGGCGTCGCCGAAGACCGCAGCGAGTTTGTCCGAGCGTTCTACAATTACGCCCGCACCAACCCCAACGGTCGACCGCAACTGTGGAGCGAATGGCTCAAGAAGCAGCGGTGACCTGATGATCGCTGCTAACGGTGTTGGACAAACAGAATAGTCCATTTTTCACCTCCATTTCATCGGTTGATCGTATCTTAGCATGGGAATGCAATAGGCATTCCCATGATCGGCTTTCGACTTATTCAAAAGGGTTAACGCAATGACAAAGCACACCCGCAACGGAGCCTGCAGACGGCTTGTAACCGTCGCAATAGCCTTTGCAGTCTTGATGAGTGTCAATGCCGCAAATGCACAGACCAAGTCCGGTTATCATGTGGCCAAGAAGATTGTAGTGGGAGGTGAGGGGAGTTGGGACTATCTGACATTTGATGCTCAAACTCATCGGTTGTTTGTGTCGCATACTGACAGATTCGTTGTCATCAACACGGATTCCGATAAGGTTGTTGGAGAAATAGTGAAATTGGAGGGTGTTCATGGGATGGCGATTGCGAGTGAATTCGATCGCGGCTTCATTTCCAACGGGACATCTTCAACCGTGAGCGTTGTTGATATGAAGTCGCTCAAGGTTGTCAACAAAATTTCGGTCGGGAAGAAACCTGATGCAATTCTGTATGATGTGTCTTCTCATCGCGTATTTGTTTACAACGGACAGAGCGAGAGCGCTTCAGTCATTGATGCCGCGAAGGGGACAGTGATCTCAACCGTCGCGCTCGGAGGCAAACCCGAGTTCTCTGTGACCGACCGCAAGGGGCATATTTTTGTGAACCTCGAAGACAAAAGCGAAGTCGTGGGGTTTGACGCATCCACACTGAAGATTTTTGCACGGTGGCCGCTCAAAGGTGGCGAGGAACCCACAGGCCTCGCTATCGATGTCGAACATCATCGTCTGTTTTCTGTGTGCAAGAACAAGCTGATGTTTGTGCTCGATTCTGACAACGGTACTGTTGTCGCAACGTTGCCGATTGGTGCCAAAGTTGATGGCTGCACTTTTGACCCTGGAACGGGTTTGGTGTTCACATCAAATGGCGAGGGCACAATCACTGTGATTCATGAAGAATCACCGTCGAAATTCACGGTGATTGAAACGGTTGCAACGCAACCTGGCGCCAAGACTATTACGCTTGATCCCGAAACGCATACGCTCTATCTTCCTACAGCAGAATTTGGACCGACGCCGGCTCCGACTGCCGAGGTTCCAGCGCCAAAGGCGCCGATTTTGCACAACACATTTGTCGTTCTGAAAGTGACGAAATAGATTTCGTGGAGATCAAATCGCATCATCCGGATTCTTGTAGCGGATCATGTGGTCGCTGCCAGGATCCGGGATGCCTTCGTGGGCCGCCGGATGAAGGATACGCTGTTCTCAGAGAAGGAATGGACTCAGATGCTAACGGTTGTCGGCAAGATTACGGCGAAAGGTGAGGCCATCGGAAAAGTAAGATCGCAGTTGATGAGCCTTGTTGGACCTTCGCGCAAAGAGAGCGGATGCGTCCACTACTCTTTGTATCAGGACAACGATAATCCGGCTGTTCTCGTCGTGTACGAGAAATGGGAGAGTAAGAAAGCGCTGGACGTCCACATGAGCACGGTGCACTTCAAGGAGTGTTTCTCAGCAATTGAAGGATCGTATCATGTTGAGGTTCACCTCTTGTCAGAATTAAGCTGACAGGGGAGTTCGGTCAACACGAACATTGAAAGAGCGGGAGAGTCACCTTGAGCGTGATCTTTTGCCAGTGGTGGATGTGTCTTGTCGTGGGGTCAGAGATTATCGCGTCTTGAGGACGGTGACTCCGTATCCGCTCTCTCCGAGAAACTGATGGAAATCCCGGATCGCGAGCATATTCTTATCACGTTGTTTTCATATTCCATTCCTATATTGATTCGTGCCCTTCATGCTCGCGGACCTGTAGCCTGAGCATCGGGAAGCTCAAGGGGACAACTATCATCAACAAACGGTTCTTTCAGTCACATCGGTCGCATCAATAAGGAAGCCAAGGAATGAAACGCATTCTTCTCACCACGCTTCTGACGAGTGTCGCGGTTTTGGTCTGTGCCGCTCAGCAACTGACCCTTCAGCGTTGCCTCGAACAAGCGAAATCGTTCAGCCTGAAGTCTCGAGCTGCCGATGTGGCGATCAGGGCCTCGGAGCTGGAACGCGAGGAGCTTTCGACGACCAGGCTGCCACAGGTGAAACTGAGTTCAGAAGTGAGTTACGCTCCTGCGTCAGGGACTCACGGCTATGATCCAGCGATCACCGACAGAGGACAGCTTGGAGGGCGCATCGCGGTGCAACAATTGCTCTATGATGCTGGGGTCCGAAGCCTGCGGTCAGGACAGCTTTCGACTGAGCGCAACGCGTTGGTGAAGGAGAAACAGATCACTGAACGCGAGCTTGTCTTCGCTGTTGAGCAGCTGTTTATCGAGGCGCTGCGATCGCAAAGCGAGATTGAACTTGAGCAACGGAGTATGAGACAGCTCAAGGACTATTTGGAACTTGTTCAGCAACTCACGAAAGGTGGGCAGGCAAGTTACACCGATGTTCTCAAGACTCAAGTGCAGCTTCAGACAGCTGAGCGGTTGCTGCAAAAGGCGCATGAGTCTCTTGCTTCTACAAAATACGCCCTTGCTGAAGTCATGGGACGTGCTATCGATACGGCCTTCACGATCGAAGGATCCATGGAGTCGCTCCTCGCAGCTCCACCCATGGAAGGAAATGCCTTGGACCTGTCACAGAACCTTGATGTCACTTTGGCTCAGCTTAACGTGAGCAAAAGCGCGTTCGAAATAGAGATTCAGAAAAGCGGACGACTGCCGGTTGTCTCAGCATTCGCCGATGCTGGATTGCTTACGTCCATCGACAACCTGCGCCTTCCAAGCTCCGAGCGGTCCGGCATGTTTGGCTACATGATAGGTCTTAGCCTCGAAGTTCCTCTTTTCACGTGGGGAGCAACCGACCTTCGGGCTCAGCAGAAGCAATTGGCGACCGACGCCTTGGGTTTGCAGTTGGAAGCGGTCCGCCGCTCAGTCACCACAGAGTATCAGAGGACTCAGCTTCAACTGAAGAGGGTGGAGGAACGTGTTCAGTCCCTGCGAATCAGCCTGAAAGCTGCAGATGAGAATTTTATGTTGACCAAATCAAAGTACGCTTCGGGCGGCGTCTTGTCGCTCGAAGTACTCGCGGCTCAACAGTTGCTTATGGACCTCAAACTTGACGAACTGCAGACGCTTGCCGATCGGCAGGCACTGTTAGCGAAAATGGAACAGATCACGACACGCTAGGACGAGAAAATGCCCATGAAGAATCTGCTGATTACCTGTACAATGAGTGTAGCAATCATCGCCGGAGGATGTGGGAAGAAGGCTGGCTCGGAAGACGAGGGAGGAGGAGAACACGCGAAAGCCACCGTTGCCGTACAATCAACGCAGGTCCGACGGGGTGATATGGAGGTTACTGTCCGTGCCACCGGCAAGGTGGATGCCCTGCGAAAGCAAAAGCTCTTTTCTCCCGTGGCCGGAAAAGTTACTTCCCTCATGGCTCTCGAAGGGGTCTCTGTGCAACCCGGAGATATCTTGGCTATCATCCAAACGAAGGAGTCACAGGCGGCGATCGTCGGCTCCGAGTCGCTGGTTCGTTCCGCAAAGACCGATGAGCAAAAGGCTGAGGCTCAACGGGCACTTGAGATCGCGAAGTCTTCAGAAAATAGTGTAGCAATCCGCGCTTCCGTGAGTGGAATCGTCTCGACACGCTCCATCAGTGAAGGGGAACTCGTCGCAGAGAACGCAGAACTCTTCACGGTCATCGACCTGTCCACATTAGTGTTTATCGCTGATGTCCCAGCGCGCGATCTTCCGTCGCTGGCTTTGGGACAGCGATGTTCCATCATCCTTCAGGCTTTGGGGAGGAAATCGTTACTGGCTGAAGTTGAAGCGATAAATCCGCAATCTGACGTCATGAGCCAGACGGTGAAGGTGCGACTGAAGTTGCTCCAGGGGGATCCGGTGAAGCGGAAGTTTCTGAAAACGGATATGATCGGAGACGTGACGATCACAACCGGAGTCCTGAAAGGGGCATTCATCGTGCCGAAGTCAGCCCTTCTCAGGAATGATGAAAGCAACTCGTACACCATCGTGACGTTCACGCCGGACTCACTCTCGGTCTCCGTACCCGTGGAAGTCAGAGGTATGACAGATTCAACGGTCGCCATCGGGAATCATAACCTGAAAGAAGGAATGAACGTGATCACCGAAGGCCACTACGCTCTCGCGGATTCCACACGCATCACTGTCGCGCAATAGGATATCGCCATGTCCCTGTTCATGTACGTTCGTCGTCACGCAAAAGCAATCATCTTCACGATCCTTATGTTCGCCCTTTCGGGAGCAGCACTGACATGGCTCATGCCGGTGTCGCTCTTCCCGGATGTGACGTTTCCCCGCATTGTGGTCCTTGCTGACAACGGCGAGCAGCCTGTTGAACGCATGATGATCGAGGTCACAAAACCCCTTGAAGAAGTGGCAAGTTCGATTCCGGGCGTGCGATTGGTCCGTTCGATCACTGGCCGTGGCTCGACCGAAATCTCCATCGGTCTCGAATGGGGAAGCAACGTGCAGCAGACTCTTCAGATGCTTCAGGGAAGAATAGCGAACATTCGCAACCAGCTGCCTGCAGAAGCATCGGTTCAGGCGGAGCAAATGTTCGTCGCAGTGTTTCCAATTCAGGGATATAGCCTCACCTCAGACAAACAAAGCCTGGTCGAATTGCGTGACATCGCACTCTACCAAATTCGACCGGCGCTCCTACGGGTCAAAGGAGTGGCGAAAGTCGAAATCGCCGGTGGTGACATGCGGGAATTCCTCGTGATGCTGTCCCCGGGAAAACTCGCTGCATACCACCTCAATCCTGATCAAGTGGTGGAAGCCATCAACAAGACCAATGTTATTTCTTCTTCCGGACTTGTTGAAGATAATTATCAGCTTTACCTTTCGGTCACATCCGGCCTGGTGCGATCGATTGGAGACCTTGAGTCCGTGGTTGTTGCGCTTCAAAATGGCGTCCCCATCCGTGTCGCTGACGTAGCGACAGTCAAACCCTCGGTTGCAGACAAATTTATCCGCACAACGGCAAATGGAAAAGATGCCGTCTTGATCACGATTATCAAGCAGCCGACTGGTAGCACTGTTCAGATCAGCAGGGATGTTTCGGCGGAAGTCAAGAAGCTTTCCTTACCATCGGATGTGAGTTTCGAAAACTGGTACGACCAAGGAGACTTCATCAACAGTTCCATTGCGGGAACGCGAGACAGCATCATCATTGGCGTCCTGCTTGCCATGAGCGTGATGCTTATCTTTCTGAGAAGTTGGCGGGTAATGGTTGTGATCCTCTTTGTTGTGCCCATCACGATCGCATCGACGATCGTCTGCCTCTACGCAGTGGGGCTCTCGATTAATATCATGACACTCGGTGGAATTGCCGCGGCGGTCGGATTGATTATCGACGATTCCATCGTCGTGATCGAAAACATCTTTACGCAGTACGCACATCGGAAGAGAAGAGACTCTATCCACGAAGAGGCTATTGCAGATGCCAGTGCAGGATCGTTGCGACATATGATGCCGGCCATCATCGGCTCGTCGGCCAGTACCATTGTGATTCAAATACCGCTGGCGTTTCTTGGAGGGGTCACCGGTGCGTTCTTCGCATCGTTGTCGATAACGATGGTCTTTGCCATGCTCATCTCGTTCCTTCTCTCTATAACCTTGGCGCCATTGCTGACCGCCTTGATGCTCAACCAGGGGGATTTCGAGCGGGAAGTTGCGAAAGAACATGCGGAGTCTCGAATCGCGCAATGGTACGGCCGGACATGTGCTGCACTCTTGCGCTACCGACTGGCTGTCATCCCTGCTGCCCTGGCTGTGATGCTCATGACCTACTATCTTTATGGGAAGATCGGCAGTGGATTCATGCCCGAAATGGATGAAGGGACGTTCGTACTCGACTACTGGACCCCGGGGGGCACATCGCTGAGCGAAACCAATCGAGTATTGATAAAGATCGAGAAGATTCTCCGGGAGATACCGGAAGTGGACACATATTCGCGTCGCACCGGTCTAGAACTGGGCTTTTTCATGACGGAGCCGAACAGGGGCGATTTCCTCGTGAAACTCAAGAAAAACCGATCACGGGCGATTGAACAGGTCATTTCAGAAGTGAGGTCGAAGGTCGAAGCGTCAGAGCCGTCGATACAGGTTGAATTTGGCCAGATGATGATGGACGTTATCGGCGATCTGATCAACAATCCTCGGCCGATTGAAATCAAACTCTTCGGTGAAGAACCAGCGCTCCTGCAAGCCAAGGCAAAGGAAGTGGTGTCACTCATCGAAACGATTCCCGGCGTGG
>JBGPAN010000195.1:0-7390 GCA_041480785.1 Bacteroidota bacterium
CACGACGATCGTGGCAGCTCCTGGTGTGCCGGCGCTTGTCACTCCATCAAAGGGAGCAACAAATGTCGCGACCAGTTTGACGCTGGTGTGGAATGCTGCCTCTGGAGCATCAACGTACAGGCTGCAGGTTGCCACAGACTCGAACTTCGCGTCAATTGTCCTCAATGACTCCACGCTCACCGCGACCCAACGGGCCGTCGGGTCATTGACGAATAGCGTCAAGTACTACTGGCGTGTAAATGCGACGAGCGTTGGTGGAACAAGCCAGTATTCGATGATGTGGAACTTCACGACAATCGTGGCTGCTCCTTCGCAACCTACGCTTGCTAATCCAACAAACGGTGCGACCAATCAACCCATCCCACTGACGTTGAGCTGGAACAGCGTCGCGGGCGCAATATCGTATCGCCTGCAGGTTGACACGTCGAACACGTTCCCGAGTCCCGTCGTCGATGATTCTTTGATCACCACCTCGCGAGCTGTCTCCTCGCCGGTATATGGCACAAGGTACTATTGGCGGGTCAACGCGACAAACGCAGGAGGGACGAGCGGCTGGTCACCTGTGTGGAGTTTTACGACGATTGGTGTTGCTCCTGTCCCTGTAACTACCTCCGCCACTTCCGTTGCTGCAACAACTGCAACATTGAACGGTAGCGTGAATCCGAACGGGTCAGCGACGGACGGATGGTTTGATTGGGGTACGAACAGTACGCTTGCTTCGTCGAGCGCGACTTCGAATAAGGCGATTGGAGCAGGCACCAATACAGTGGCTGTCACAGCGGATTTGACATCTCTTAGCTCAAACACGCAATACTACTATCGGGTGGGAGCGAGGAACTCCGCAGGCACTCAGACTGGTTTGATTGTCGGCTTTGTAACAACACCTGGTGCAACCGTGCTCTCCACACCGGCGAGTGGCGCATCCGGCCAGCCAATTTCTCCAACGCTGACTTGGAATTCCATCGCTGGCGTTACTTACAACCTCCAGGTATCGCTCAATGCTGCATGCACAGCTCCATTTGCGCTCGAGGATTCGTCTGCGACAGCAAGCTCGAGAAGCCTGAGCAACCTTGCAGCGAATACGACATACTACTGGCGCGTTAGGGCGAAGGGACTCGGAGGGTACGGTGCATGGTCGTCGATTTTCTCGTTTGTCACGCTGGAGGCCAAACCAGTGACATCACCGGGTGTTTCGTTCCCCTCGAATCCCTCTGCCTCGACCGACTACCGGCTCGTGAGTTTCCCCGGAACGTCGAGTCTCAATGTCGGGCAGGTTCTGAGTGGCGCGCAAAATACGGATTGGAGAATATTCAGGGATAACGGTGCCGCTGAACCGAACAATCTCGCTGAGCTTCCATCGTCATCTTCGCTCAGCCCCGGAGAAGGTTACTGGCTGGTCACGAAAGGAACGTTCAATTTCTCGAACACGGTCACAATGCCTCAGCTCAGCAGCGACGGATCCTACACAATGAATGTCCGCAACGGTTGGAATATTATCGGGAATCCGTTCGATGTTTCTGTTTCATGGACCGTCGTCAAGGCGGACAATTCTAGCACCGCCACTCTCTGGTCTTACGCGGGAACAGGAGGATACCAGGCGGGCACAACACTCGAACCGTTCAAAGGATACTACTTCAACAGTTCTTCGACGACTCTGAAAATTCGCTATCCGTTCCCATCGATGAGCGTCGCGCCGGTACCATCTCCTGCGATAGACTGGAAACTTCAGATTGCTCTTGAGACTGAAGGAAATAATGATGCCGAGAATTACATCGGAATGGCTCCAAAGGCCAAAGAGTTTCTGGACGAGCTCGACCAACGCAAGCCGCCCCGATTTCTGGACCAGGCGTTTCTCTCATTTTCGTTGTCCGCCCCGGACGGGGAGGAACAATACTTGAGTAGTGATTTCCGTCCGAGCGCTGGCGAAGGTCAGGTCTGGAACTTCTCAGTCTCCAATCCAAAGCGGGCCCAGGGCAAGATACGGATCATCGGCATCGAGAGTGTACCTCCGGGCTTTGAAGTCGTGCTCATCGACGCGCAGAACACAGTTCCGATCGACCTCCGCGCGAAGAATGACGTTTCTTTCCGGAACTCAAGCGAGAGGCAGGTATTTCACCTGATGGTCGGAAAGAAGGACTTCGTTCAAGCAAAGGAAGCTCAACTCGTCCCAAAGGAATTTGAACTTTCGCAGAACTATCCTAATCCTTTCAATCCGTCGACAACGATCACGTACAAGGTTCCCCGCGAAGCAACTGTGCGGCTTGAGATTGTCTCCCTGCTCGGACAGCAACTTGAGACGCTGGCCCAGGGGATACACACACCTGGCACTTATTCTGTGGCGTGGAGTTCCGTTGAGCGGCACTCGTCGAGCGGGGTGTACTTTGCACGGCTTTTAGTCGATGGCCAAGTGGTGAAGACTCAGAAAATGACGCTTTTGAAATAAGAGACCCAACGAATGACGAAGAGATGCTTTGCCGGAGACGGAGGTCATCTATGAGGATTTCGAGAATAGGTAAACTCGCCCGTCCGGTGATCACGGTGCTCTTACCTCCCTTGATGCTCTTTCTGCTGAACGTTCAGCTCCTCGCGCAGGACGTTCCCGGCAGAGTTGAAAACGCTCGTTGGGAAGTCTCCGGCGATATCGTCATCATCACCTATGATCTCATTTGTAGTGCAGATCTCATGAATGATGTGAGCATTACATTGACGAGGGAAAGCGACCGGAATTTCAAGATCGTTCCAGCTTCCGTGACTGGAGCCATCGGCAAGGGTAAGCACGCCGGTTTGAGAAAAGAGATCCGGTGGCAGTATAAGAGAGATGTGCCGCAGGGTCTTTCGGGCGATGACTATGTGTTTGTGTTCAACATTCAGATTATCAGAGTTGAGGGGGGAAGCAACCTCTTGTATTATCTCGCCGGCGGTGCGGTGGTGGTAGGAGGTGCGGCTCTTTTGCTGTTATCCGGAAGCAAGAAGGCGGAGACGTCGACGTCCGGCTTGCCCAACCCTCCGACAGCTCGTCCAGGGAACCAATAAAGAACTGATCTTCGGTGAGTGTGACAAATCCTACTGTGCGGAGGCAGCGATGAGAAGACACAACGTTCTGTTGGTTTGCCTCGTTCTTTTGGGAGCGCAGGTATTCGCGCGCCAGATTACAGGGAAAACGAATACGGGATCGTTTGGGCCGCAGCCTCCGATACTGAAACTCTCGGCAGAATTAGCCGTGACTGCCGCCGACAACGTGTTAGGGGCCGGTGAGAAGGGAATGATCAGAATTGCCGTGACGAATGTCGGAGGGAGCACTGCCGAAGGAGTGCTCGTAAAGATCACGCCGACGCCGGCTCTGCAGGGAGTGAACATTCCAGCAACTGTGGTTGTGGGAAGCGTTGAAAAGGGGGCTTTACGAACCTCGGCTGCAGAAATTGCTGTGGACAAAGCTGCAAAATCCCAGCGGACGGTCCTCGCCCTCCAGGCGATGGCTTCCTCTGGAGCTGTGTCTGAAACACAATCGATCAATTTGTTCGTACGAGAATCTTCGAAGCCGATTGTCGTTGCTGTGAGAGACTTCATGCCTCCCGCCATCGAGATTCTGGAACCGGTACGGCTTACGGCAACGGCCGCGAAACTTGCGCCGGGAACCGCTCACTTTACGTCCAACGCATCTTCAATTACCATCAAAGGGATCGCAAGAGATTCAGGGGGTGTGGCGCTGATCTATGTGAATGGCGAGGAGGTAAAGTTTGCTCTCACAGCACAGGGGGCTGAGTTTTCCACTATTGCACTACTGGCGATGGGACAGAACGATCTCGAGGTGCGAAGTGTCGATCGGTTCAAGAACGAGAGCCGGCTCACATTGGTTGTGCGGCGTGAGGAGAAAATGATCCAGGGAGGGTACTATGCGCTCGTGATCGCCGTGCAGGACTATGAGGATGCCAACGTCAATAGCCTGCAATATCCTGTTCAAGATGCTCAAAACCTGGTCAGCACGCTGTCGACGTACTACAATTTTGAGGAGAAGAACATTGCATTTCTGAAAAACCCGAACCGCACTACCATCATCAAAACGTTCGATGAATTTGCGAAGAAGCTGACGGAGGAGGATAACCTCCTGGTATTCTATGCTGGGCACGGCTATTGGGACGAACGCCTGAAGCAGGGGTACTGGCTTCCCGTGGATGCGAGCAGGAATACTCGCACAGAATGGATATCAAATGGAACGATACGGGACTACGTGGCCGGCATGGCAACCAAGCATACCCTGCTGGTCTCCGATGCGTGTTTCAGCGGCGGGATTTTTAAGACTCGGGATGCATTTTCAAAAGTAAGTGTTGCCACCCGTGAACTCTACCGGCTGCCAAGCCGGAAAGCCATGACGAGCGGGGCGATGAAAGAAGTGCCGGACAAGAGCGTTTTCGTTGAGTACCTCATCAAGCGTCTTAAAGAGAACAGAGAACCATTACTGCCGGCAGAAACGCTGTTTGCGAGCTTCCGGCAAGCCGTTATCAACAATAGCCCAAACAGCCAGATCCCTCAATATGGGGAGATCCGTGAGACGGGCGATGAGGGTGGGGACTTCATTTTCGTGCACAAGTGAAACGTCCGTTCCAGCCCGATTCCCGCCACTGAGATTCCTTTCTTGGGCAATCGCCACATTCTCAATCGTGGCAGCTATACCGTCCCGCTCGATGCATGCACAAAACGCACATGAGGGAGAGCGCGAGGATGAAACGGCAAATGATTCTGATTGATTGCGTGAATCAATTCACCATAACTGGAGACTTGTCATGAATATACTCTCTCACACTATCACCCGGCTCATCGTCCTCGTCATCCTCTCAGTATTTGCCTTCAGCCCGATTCGCGCACAGTCAAAAATCCAGACACCGTCGCAGTTTCTCGGCTTTGAGGTCGGCGCCGATCGCCAGTTGGCTGACTACAAACAAATCGTCTCGTACTTCAATCATCTGGCCAAGGGATCAAAGAGAATTGAAATCGAGTACCTCGGTGCAACGACGCTGGGCAACGACATGGTCATGGCGGTCATCTCCTCGGAAGAGAACTTGAAGAACAAATCGAAGTACCAGGAGATCGCGAGGAAGCTGGCAGATCCACGTGGGCTCTCTCAGACGGAAATCCAGAGTCTCGTCGATCGCGGAAAAGCGATCGTTGTCATTAGCTGCAACATCCATTCGACCGAAATCGGATCGACCCAGATGGTTCTCGAGTGGGCGCATTCGTTGGTGACCGCTCAAGATGAGGAAACCAGGCGACGACTCGACCAAGTCATCCTTCTCATTATTCCGTCCCTCAATCCCGACGGGCAGTTGATGGAGGTGGACTGGTATCGGAAATACGTTGGCACAAAGTACGAAGGGGGACGATCGCCCTTCCTGTACCATCCGTACGTGGGGCACGACGACAATCGCGACTGGTACATGTTGACTCAAAAGGAAACGAAAGCCGTCACAAAAGCGGTATTCCACGAGTGGTATCCACAAGTGTGGCTTGATGAACATCAGATGGGTTCGACGGGGCCGCGTATCTTCACGCCGCCGTACACGAATCCGGTTGCAGAGAATGTCCACCCGTTGATCTGGCGGATCGTTGACCATATCGGCACGATGATGGCATGGCGGCTCGAGGAACAAAAGAAATCCGGAGTCATCTATGGCGCAATGTACGACACGTATTGGCCCGGGGCTACGGAACAAACGGCATTCTGGAAAAATATTGTCGGTCTCTTGACAGAAGTGGCGTCGACACGCATGGGCACACCCGTGGAAGTGAGCCCTGGAGAACTCAGCGGGAACACAAAGGGCCTTGTGGAATACAAGCGTCAGTCAAATTTTCCGAATCCCTGGCCCGGTGGCACATGGCGAATCCGGGATATCATGGACTACGAGCGGATAGCATCCGATGCGTTGCTCGAGTCAGCGACGAACTATCGTGAGGATATTCTTCGAGGGATTGCGATGATGGCGATGGATGCCGTGAGGATGGGTTCGCCCGGGGAATTCTATCGCGTTGCAGCCCAACAGCGTGATCCTGCATCTGCTGCTCACCTTGCGTTCGTCTTGCGTGACAATGGCGTCGAAGTGCTCTATGCGCCAGCCGAAAAAGCGTATTACATCCCCACGGCACAACCGTATGGGCAATTCGTGAAGGAGATGCTCGGGACACAGCGATATCCCGAAGTGAAACTGGTGGCAGGGCCGAATATCGTCCCGCCGTACGACATGACCGCGTGGTCTCTTCCACTGATGATGGGCGTGACAGTCGAGAAACTGAAGATCACGAAGGAAAAGCAGAACAATTTGAGAGAGCTCAAAGATTCAGATTGGCCTCAGGGAGAAGTAAAGGAAGCAGGTACGTCGAGGTTCATCGTCTCACACGAGGGGAACAACGCTTCAAAACTGATCAACAACGTTTTGGCGCAAAAAGGGAACGTAAGCCTGACCAGCGAAGCAATCAGGGCGGGAGGGAAAGAATTCTCTCGTGGATCAGTTGTCGTCGACAACGTTAAGGATATCAAGGGGCTGGCGAAGAAGTATGCCCTCGATCTTGTTGGTCTTGATGACATATCAAAGACCAAAATGGAAAAGATTGGCGAGTTCAAGCTTGGGATGTACAAACCATGGGTTGCTTCGATGGATGAAGGGTGGACGCGATGGGTTCTTGAACAGTACGAGTTTCCGCTCAAGAGTATCAGTACGAAGGATATGAAGGAGCAGAAGCTTAACAACGAGTATGATGTCATCGTCATCCCCGATGTCTCCAGGGACGTGATCGTCGATGGAAAACGAAAACCAGAAGAAGGGAGCATGAAGTATTTTGTCGATCTGCCGCCAGAGTTTTCCGGAGGAATCGGCAAGGAGGGTGTGAAGAATATCAAGGACTTCGTCGAACAGGGAGGAACGTTGATCGCCATGGCTTCAGCGTGTGACTTCGTGATCGAGGAATTCAACGTACCTGTGCAGAACGTCCTCGCACGGGCGAAAAGCGAGGAATTCAATTGTCCCGGCTCGCTGCTCCGGATCAACATCGATCCGAACCATCCGGTCACCTACGGAATGCCGGCGGAAGTTGCCGGATTTGTGAATCAGCGGATTGCCTTCCAAACCACACCGCCGGCGCCTGAAATGACCCGCTGGGTGCTGGCATGGTACCCGGATGAGGCTATCGATATCCTGATGTCGGGCTGGATTCTCGGTGCTGAGAAACTCGAGCGCAAGGCAGCCGCTGTCGCAATGACATACGGAAAGGGGAAAATCGTCCTCTTAGGATTCCGTGTTCAACAGCGCGCACAGACCGAGGCAACGTTCAAACTGCTCTTTAATGCGATTCACTGGGGAGCGATCAAACAGAATTGAACCATTGTTCCATTGGATCAATG